>NZ_JAHQCS010000114.1 GCF_019042215.1 Evansella tamaricis
TTGATAGGAGTGGTTTTCTCCTATCAGGCGAGCGACGAGCGCAGCCATTGCCATACAAATAAAAGGAACTGAAAAAGTGGGTTTAAACTTTTTCAGTTGCTTCCTACTCGCTAAGGGACACTTCGGAACTGACAACCGAAGTCAAGGAGCGGACTTCGGTTGTCATTCCTCCACTGCCCTACGCTCGTGAGCCTAGGCACCATAAATCCATCTCCGTCATAGTTAGCCAATCTTTTACGTATCGCACGGTAAACAAGAATTGGGACGACTAGATGAGGAAAGTTCACAAAAAAATAAGCCACCTAAGCACTTTGTAGAGAAGTTTAAGGACAGTGCAGCAGAAGCAACACGCAACAATATGGCTTATTTACAACATGCCGTTGGAAAGCCTCTAGTGGAAGCATTAAAAGGCTTAAGAGACTATTACTCCATGGGATCGAAGGAGTGAAAGGCGGCGTCTCCTGCGGGAATAGCGCGAGGTGAAGACCCCGCAGACGCTGGTTTTTGCGGCGAGGAGGCTGAGGCCGTGCCCGGCGGCAAAGAAGACACTGCGAAGAATGAGCAGATGTCGCACTTGTACCTTGTGTGAAAGCGTCCGTCTGTAACGGATTCGAGTATAAACATTTAACTTATTGTAAAAAAACTGTTGTTAATTAAGTGAGAACAAATTATTAAATTAGGAAAGCGTTATCAAAATGTGTTAAAAACTAAACAAAAAGAGGCATTCCTGAACTTACTAAAAAAAATGCCCACAAATGGTTGACGCAAACCCAATTTCTGGTTAGATTGCTTGTCAATGCGTTATTTGGTATTATCATACTATTGTGATGTACAGTGAAAAAGGGACGTTACGGAGGTGAGTATATGGAACGAATTACAAAGGAAAAGGTAGAGCATGTAGCTAATTTAGCCCGATTAGAATTTACAGAGAAAGAATTAGAAACATTTGCAAAACAGCTAGATGATATTATTACTTACGCGGAACAGTTAAATGAGCTCGACACAACAAATGTTGTTCCCACATCCCATGCGCTAGATGTGAAAAATGTCGTTCGTGAAGATGAAATAAAACCATCGTTAGACCGTAAAGATACATTAAAAAATGCACCAGATCAAGAAGATGGACAAGTTAAAGTTCCATCTGTTATCGAGTAGAGGGGGGAAATAAGTTGAGTTTATTTGATCACAGAATAAAAGACATTCATGAACTATTACATAAAAAAGAAATAACAGTCTCTGACCTTGTGGACCAGTCATATAAAACAATAAATGAAGTGGAAACTAAAGTTGATTCTTTCCTTTATCTTGCAGAAGAAGAAGCAAGGAAAAAGGCAAAAGAACTGGATGACTTCCTTTCATCTGATGGTATAAAGGGAAACTTATTCGGAATCCCCGTTGGTATTAAAGATAACATTGTAACAAAAGGAATTAGAACGACGTGTGCCAGTAAATTATTGGAGAATTTTGAACCTGTTCATAATGCAACGGTTGTTGAAAAGTTAAAAGTCGCTAACTCAGTTACAATTGGGAAATTGAATATGGATGAATTTGCAATGGGGTCATCAACGGAGAACTCCGGATATAAACTAACTCGAAACCCGTGGGATACAGAAAGAGTTCCAGGTGGTTCTAGTGGGGGATCAGCAGCGTCCGTAGCAGCAGGAGAAGTCCTGTTTTCCTTGGGATCTGATACTGGTGGGTCCATCCGAGAACCTGCGGCATTTTGTGGTGTCGTTGGTTTAAAACCAACCTATGGATTAGTATCCCGATTTGGATTGGTTGCTTTTGCTTCTTCGTTGGATCAGATTGGTCCAATCACTAGAACGGTAGAAGACAACGCCTTTGTTTTACAGGCTATTGCTGGATATGACAAACTCGATTCCACTAGTGCAAATGTGGAAGTGCCTGACTATCAGTCTTCACTAACAGGTGATGTAAAAGGTTTAAAAATTGCTGTACCAAAAGAATACTTAAGTGAGGGAGTTAGTGAAGAAGTCCGAGAACATATCCAAGCAGCCTTAAAGAAACTCGAAGATCTTGGTGCTACTTGGGAAGAAGTTTCCTTACCCCATTCTAAGTATGCGATTGCCGCTTATTATATCCTGGCATCATCAGAGGCATCGGCTAATTTAGCAAGATTTGACGGTATTCGCTACGGGGTACGGGTAGAAGGGGACAATCTCATTGATACGTACAAAAAAACGAGAAGTCAAGGTTTTGGTAACGAGGTAAAAAGGCGGATTATGCTCGGGACGTTTGCATTAAGCTCTGGGTATTATGATGCTTACTATAAGAAAGCACAACAAGTACGAACATTAATTAAAAAGGACTTCGATGATGTTTTTCAAAAATATGATGTGATTATAGGTCCGACGGCACCAACTACAGCATTTAAAATCGGTGAAAAAGTGGATGACCCTCTGACCATGTATGCTACAGATGTACTAACCATTCCGGTTAACTTGGCTGGAGTTCCAGCAATCAGTGTTCCCGCAGGTTTGGCAAACGGACTACCAGTTGGTCTCCAAATTATAGGGAATTATTTCGATGAATCCACGGTTTTCCGTGTTGCCCATGCGTTTGAACAGACAACAGATTTTCACAAACTAAAACCAAAACTGTAAGGGGGGATTATCATGAGTTTTGAAACAATCATAGGATTAGAAGTGCATGTGGAATTAAAAACAAATTCCAAGATTTTCTGTGGGTGTTCTACGGCATTTGGAGCTCCACCAAATACTCATACATGCCCCATTTGTTTAGGACATCCAGGTGTTCTTCCAGTTTTGAATAAGAGGGCTGTGGAATTCGCAATGAGAGCAGCAATGGCACTTAATTGTGAGATTGCTGAGGTAACAAAGTTTGACAGGAAAAATTATTTTTATCCAGATAACCCAAAAGCATATCAAATCTCTCAATTTGACAAACCAGTAGGGGAAAATGGCTGGATTGAAATTGAAGTTAATGGAAAAACAAAGAAGATAGGAATTACCCGCCTCCATTTAGAAGAAGATGCAGGAAAGTTAACCCATGTGGATGGAGCGGGATATTCATTAGTTGATTTTAATCGGGTAGGAACTCCATTAGTGGAAATCGTATCCGAACCTGACCTCCGATCTCCAGAAGAGGCTTATGCCTATTTGGAAAAACTAAAGGCAATTATGCAGTACGTTGAGGTATCCGACTGTAAGATGGAAGAAGGTTCATTAAGGTGCGATGCAAATGTTTCCCTTCGCCCTAAAGGACAGGAGCGTTTTGGTACTAAAACGGAGCTCAAAAATTTAAATTCCTTCGCTTTTGTCCAAAAGGGATTAGCCTATGAAGAAGTAAGACAGGCAGAAGTTTTATCCTCAGGCGGTGAAATTTTTCAAGAAACGAGACGTTGGGATGAAAAAGGCGGGAAAACCATTTTAATGAGGGTAAAAGAAGGGTCCGATGATTACCGTTACTTCCCAGACCCAGACCTTGTTGATCTTCAAATAAATGAAGAGTGGAAGGAAAAGATTCGTGCTGAGATCCCAGAATTACCAGATGCCCGGAGGAAAAGGTATGTGGAAGAACTGGAGTTACCAGAGTATGATGCTAATGTTCTAACACAGCAAAAGTCCATGAGTGATTTCTTTGAAGCTTGTTTGACGTATAAAGCCCCAGCAAAACCTCTCTCTAATTGGATAATGGGAGAAGTGAACCGCTATTTAAATGCCAATGGTAAAGAGATTGAAGATGTTCCTATGACACCTGAAGCTCTGGTGAAAATGATTCAACTGATTGAAAAAGGGACAATTTCCTCTAAGATTGCTAAAAAGGTATTTAATGAATTAGTAGAAAATGGTGGAGATCCTGAACAGATAGTAAAGGATAAAGGGCTCGTACAAATCTCCGATGAAGGCGAAATAAAAAGAATGGTTAATGATATTCTTGACCAAAATCAACAGTCTATTGAAGATTATAAGAATGGAAAAGATAAAGCAATTGGGTTCCTCGTAGGACAAGTAATGAAAGCATCCAGAGGGAAGGCTAACCCACAATTAGTAAATCAATTACTTGTGGAAGAACTAAAGAATCGCTAGTTAAAAAAGATGTTCTGCCCCATTGACGTTGGAGGGGAGGGCATCTTTTTTTGAGGAATTAAGATGTTTTGGTCCTTTCGGAAGTGTCAATAGACAGGACGTGGTATTGCCCGATGGACAGTAACTTTTATTCGAAACACTAGTAGAGGAAGACATATAGGCGCATATGTGAGTGAGGTATAGATTAATTAAATAGAGGACTATACTGTATTAATAAAGTCGAAGTGTATAGGTTACACTTGGTTGGACAGATTCGTTAAGGTCATATACACTTGATTCAAATAAACGCTGAGGGGAATCGGTAATGGCCAAACGAGAGAGAAGGAGCTACACAAAAGAATTTAAGGAACAAATAGTTCAGTTGCACGCTTCTGGTAAGCCAAGGGCTGAAATTATCAAAGAATACGAGCTGACGCCATCTGCCTTTGATAAGTGGGTTAGGCAGCACCAGAATAGTGGGTCTTTTGAAGAGAAAGAGAACCGTACACCGGAACAAGAAGAGCTAATTCGTTTACGAAAAGAAAATCAACGACTAGCAATGGAGAATGATATTTTAAAGCAAGCCGCGCTGATCATGGGACGAAAGTAGATGTGATCCGACAGAACAGTCACAAATACTCGGTATCAGCAATGTGCGAGGTCCTACAACTACCGAGAAGTACGTATTATTATGAAGCAGAGATTCGAGATAACCAAGAGGAAGAGTTAACGAATCTGATCGTCGATATTTTTAAGAAAAGTCGGGATAACTATGGCCAGAGAAAGATAAAGATAGAGCTAAAAAAGAAGGGTTGGAAGGTTTCTCGCCGGCGTATTGGCCGAATCATGAAAGAACAAGGATTAGTTTCCAAATACACCGTAGCACAATTCAAGCCTTCTAGAACGTCTTGTAATGAATCGGAGATAGGGAATACATTGAACCGTGAATTCGATCAAGACCAGGAACTGAAAGTGATTGTGAGTGATTTAACATACGTTCGAGTTCAACAGAAATGGCATTATATTTGTGTTTTAGTAGATTTATATAATCGTGAAATTATTGGCTACAGCGCTGGTCCTCATAAAAGTGCTGAGTTAGTTCAGCGTGCCTTCACATCAGTAAAATACAATCTTAATAGACTTGAATTATTCCACACAGATAGAGGAAGTGAATTTAAAAATAAACTGATTGATCAAGCCCTAGAAGCCTTTGGTATAGAACGCTCATTGAGTGAAAAAGGAACGCCTTATGACAATGCCGTAGCTGAAGCTACATTCAAGACAATCAAAACAGAGTTCGTTCATGGGAAGGTTTTCTCTAGCCAACACGAACTTGACCTTGAACTTTTTGACTACGTACATTGGTACAATAATATTCGAATTCATGGATCACTAGGTTATTTAACACCGTCTGAATACAAGTTAATACACCTTTAAATATTTGTCCACATAAGTGTTGACATACCA
>NZ_JAHQCS010000115.1 GCF_019042215.1 Evansella tamaricis
ATAGGTTACACTTGGTTGGACAGATTCGTTAAGGTCATATACACTTGATTCAAATAAACGCTGAGGGGAATCGGTAATGGCCAAACGAGAGAGAAGGAGCTACACAAAAGAATTTAAGGAACAAATAGTTCAGTTGCACGCTTCTGGTAAGCCAAGGGCTGAAATTATCAAAGAATACGAGCTGACGCCATCTGCCTTTGATAAGTGGGTTAGGCAGCACCAGAATAGTGGGTCTTTTGAAGAGAAAGAGAACCGTACACCGGAACAAGAAGAGCTAATTCGTTTACGAAAAGAAAATCAACGACTAGCAATGGAGAATGATATTTTAAAGCAAGCCGCGCTGATCATGGGACGAAAGTAGATGTGATCCGACAGAACAGTCACAAATACTCGGTATCAGCAATGTGCGAGGTCCTACAACTACCGAGAAGTACGTATTATTATGAAGCAGAGATTCGAGATAACCAAGAGGAAGAGTTAACGAATCTGATCGTCGATATTTTTAAGAAAAGTCGGGATAACTATGGCCAGAGAAAGATAAAGATAGAGCTAAAAAAGAAGGGTTGGAAGGTTTCTCGCCGGCGTATTGGCCGAATCATGAAAGAACAAGGATTAGTTTCCAAATACACCGTAGCACAATTCAAGCCTTCTAGAACGTCTTGTAATGAATCGGAGATAGGGAATACATTGAACCGTGAATTCGATCAAGACCAGGAACTGAAAGTGATTGTGAGTGATTTAACATACGTTCGAGTTCAACAGAAATGGCATTATATTTGTGTTTTAGTAGATTTATATAATCGTGAAATTATTGGCTACAGCGCTGGTCCTCATAAAAGTGCTGAGTTAGTTCAGCGTGCCTTCACATCAGTAAAATACAATCTTAATAGACTTGAATTATTCCACACAGATAGAGGAAGTGAATTTAAAAATAAACTGATTGATCAAGCCCTAGAAGCCTTTGGTATAGAACGCTCATTGAGTGAAAAAGGAACGCCTTATGACAATGCCGTAGCTGAAGCTACATTCAAGACAATCAAAACAGAGTTCGTTCATGGGAAGGTTTTCTCTAGCCAACACGAACTTGACCTTGAACTTTTTGACTACGTACATTGGTACAATAATATTCGAATTCATGGATCACTAGGTTATTTAACACCGTCTGAATACAAGTTAATACACCTTTAAATATTTGTCCACATAAGTGTTGACATACCATATTTTCCTTAGCAGTCAGATCTAGAAAAAGAGCGATCTCTTGAGGAACCACTCCGAGGATCGGACGTATAACAGTGGGATCCTTTACAATAGACTCTCCTTTGATGAAAACATCACCTTCTGTTGGTTTGATGAGAGAAGAAATCATTGAAATTGTTGTTGATTTCCCTGCTCCGTTTGGACCTAATAATCCGATTATTTCTCCCTCTTCAATAAACATATTCATACCCCTGACCGCTTCTGTTTTCTTGAACTTTTTTTTCAAATCTACAACCTCTAACATGTTAACCACTCCTCCAACATTCCGTACGAATAATTACCTTATCTGATTTCATTTTAGCTCCTTAATAAAACATCGAATAGTACACTCCGTCACTAAAATGCCTTAATAACCGTGACCGAGGTCACACTTTACTATGGAAAAAAGTCAGTCCGAATGAGATAATTGTTGAACAAATTCTTAAGGAGAGATCCCAATGAGTAGTCAAATCAATATTTACCATTCTGTTCATACAGCACTAAAAATGGTTGCATTTACTTTTGATGATGGGCCGAACCCACAATATACCCCCGAAGTATTAGACATTTTCAATGAATGTAATGGCAAAGCAACCTTTTTTATGATTGGAGAAAAAATGAAAGAATACCCAGACATCGTTAGTGACGTTGTATTAAAAGACCATGAGATTGGAAACCATACTTGGTCACATCCCATGTTAACGCAACTAAATCAGGAGAAGTGTAGAGAGGAGCTAGAGTTAACTCATTCCATTATCATGGAACTGACTGGGTCCACTCCTGCCATTTTCCGACCACCATTTTTTGATTATAATGAAGAGGTAAATTCTGTAGTAATGGATTTTAATTATGACGTTATTGGGGCTCTTAATCCAGATGCAACAGATTGGGAAATGCCTGGGGTGGAACATATCATTTCCAAAAGTCGTAACCACATTGGAAATGGAAGCATTCTCCTGTTTCACGATGGATTCGGTGACCGTTCTCAAACGGTTGAGGCAGTAAGGACTCTTGTACAGGAAGTCTTATCAGATGGCTATCAACTTGTAACAATAAGTGAATTATTGAAGTCAGCAAGAAAATGATTATTACTCATCAACGAAAGTAGGTAAAGGATATGAAACTTGAAAAAGGGCAAAAATTTTTGTTAGTTGGAGACTCTATCACAGATTGTGATCGTGTAAAACCAGAAGGAGAAGGGTTATTTGGGGCATTAGGAAATGGGTATGTTTCCTATGTGGACGGGCTTTTACAATCTGTTTATCCTGAACTAGGAATCCGTGTGGTAAACAAAGGGATCAGCGGGAATACGGTGCGAGATTTGAAAAAGCGTTGGGAAAATGATGTGATCGCTCAAAAACCTGATTGGTTAAGCATTATGATTGGAATTAATGATGTTTGGCGTCAGTACGACACCCCTTTTATAAAGGACAATCATGTTTACATAGAAGAATATGAAGAAACATTAGAAAAACTGATTCAGGAAACTCGTCCAACGGTTAAAGGATTAATTCTTATGACACCATATTATTTAGAAAAGAATGAGGAGGATGCCATGCGCCAAACAATGGACCAATATGGCCAAGTTGTAAAACGAATAGCTGAAAATTATGATTGTCAGTTCGTAAATACCCAGGCTGCATTTGATCTCGTTTTACATGAACTTTATTCTGCCACATTAGCATGGGATCGTGTCCACCCGACTCCAACAGGACACATGGTCATTACAAGAGCACTGTTAAATAAAATTGGATTTGACTGGAATAAATAAAAAAGTCTTATAATAAGAAAAGCGCAGGCGCCTAGGCTCACGAGCGTAGGGCAGTGGAGGAATGACAACTAGAAGTCCGCTCTTTGACTTCGGTTGTCACTTCCGAAGTGCCTTAGGGACTGTAAAAGTGGAAAAGCACCACTTTTACAGTTCCCATGCGAGTAGGCGATGGAACCAGACTCGCCCGAAGGTGCCAAAACTTATTACTTCTTTTGAAAAAAGAAACGATACCTTCGGAAAGTCGTTCCTTTTCAGTTTTTCAATCTAATTTGGATACCAACATGAATGTTTCCTATTCGTTCGCAAACACTCACGTTCTATTAAACTAGATCATTCTTCAATGCATATATCGCCAGTTGTGTTCTATCCCGCAGTTCCAATTTATCTAATATATGACTAATATGATTTTTTACCGTTCCAACTGATAAGTAGAGTATTGCAGCTATTTCCTGATTACTTTTCCCTTCACCTACCAATCTGGTAATAGCCAGTTCCCGCTTAGTTAATGGAACTATAATCAGGTTCTTCTCCAATTCCTTCCTTTCCAAAAGCTTCGGAACTATTTTTGCGGCAACACCCTCGTCCAGGCTCATCCCACCAACAATTGCACTCTTCATGGCAAGGATAAGACGTTCGCTGTCCGTATCCTTTAACATATATCCCCGTGCCCCGTATCTTAATGCTTCTAAGGCATAGTCATCATCATCAAAGGTTGTTAAGATTAATATTTTTGCATCTGGATTTTGCTGAATAATTTCCTTTGTTGCCTCCAATCCATTCATTTCAGGCATTCGAATATCCATCACCACAAGATCAACCGCTGTTGGGTCAAAAAACTGTACCGCCTCTATCCCATTTGCCGCTTCTCCCACCACTTTAAACTCGTTGCTTTCCTCAATCATCATTTTCAATCCTTGTCTCACCAAATGCTGGTCTTCCACTAGCAAGATCCTTTTCATTGACCTGCTCCCCCTTTCGAAGTGGAAATGTTCCTATTAAATAAAAGGTTTTTTCTGTTTGATGAGCATACAACTTTCCCTTTACACCTTCAAAGCGTTTACGCATCTCTGATAAACCAAAGCCTTCCATAAAAGGTTTTAAAACATGTATTTTGTTCGTGACAGTCATCTTCATCGTATGGTTTCCAAGTAATTCTAAGATCATCGTGACCTCACGCGATTGTGCATGACGCATGGCATTCGTTAGTCCTTCTTGGATGAAACGATAAACAACAACATTTTGTAAATTCGTTAGGGGAGCAGAAAGGACACCTTCTTTCGTTGTCAAATTGACACGGATATGACTTTCCACTTCAAGTTTACGGATAAGTTGGATAACAGAGCTCATCCCCGCCACTTCTCCTTTATTCAACGCTTTGACAGCACTCCTTGTCTCCATTAAACTTTCCTTTGCCATCTTCTTCGCTTCCTTAATGCCACCTTTTCCATCTTCTACTGTCCGCTCTAAAATTTCCAATTGCATCATCAAGGCTGTCAATTTATGACCAACTGAATCATGCATATCTCTTGCAACCCTTGTTCTTTCTTCTGCCCTTGCACTATTTTCAACCTGAACTGCCTGACGTTTAAGAAGGCGATATTCCTTAATAAGTTCATCATATAAATATTCCTTCTCCATTAACCTTTCTTGTATTTTATCTGTTAGCCAAACTGCAAGACCAAAAAAGATTATTAGAAGAATATGATGTAATAATATCGGTAGTTGTGTTGACCAATTCTCTGGAACCAAGAATGGAATCATACTTGCTGCAATGGTAGATAGAACTAACTTCCTTCCTTCTTTTTCTTTGAGAAAAATCAATTCTACAAGAATAAAATAATAGATAAATAGACCAGTAAACTGATTATGGAGAATAAAATATTGTATTACCGTATGAAAAGTCAACATGATAATATGTATGTATAATTTCACTCGAAACAGAGGCCTCAGAAAATAGAAAAGAAAAAAGCCGCTTAACAACAAAAGAAACACAGCATTTGACAACATGTTTTCTGAAGAATCTACTAGAATTAATACCCATATGCACAATAATAATAGGAATCGCCCAAGAAAAGACCACAAATTTTTCCCCATCCATTTCCCTCCCTTATCCTATATTACTTTTATTATACACGAGGGAAACAAGTTTCTGTTTTGCCTTCCCATTAATAACAATCTCAAGCTCCTATGTGTCTTCCTCTACTCGTATTTTGAAGAGGTGAATCAGTCCATCGGGCAAAACGCCACGTCCTGTGGCATGCCCGATATTAGGACGTCCTGTCCGTTCATCGGGCAAAACGCCACGTCCTGTGGCATGCCCGATATTAGGACGTCCTGTCCGTTGAAACAAATCGCAATTTATTCAACGAAGTATCCCTCTTTGAGGCCGTGCCCGTGGCAAAGAAGATACTGCGAAGAATGAGCAGATGTCGCACTTGTACCTTGTGTGAAAGCGTCAGCCTGTAATGTATCCAAGCAAAAATTTTGCTTTAAAACAACAATCTATGCGAAAAGAGCCTTTCAAAAAAACCGACAACAATGACCACTGTTGACGGTATGAATATTATTTTTATAAAATTTAAACCGTATTAATTACTCCAACCATTCAATTTCCACTCCCCATTTTTTGGCAAGGGCGTCCAATTCCTCTTCATATTGTAAATATAGTGCATCGGATTCTTCATAATAAGAATCAGGTTCTTCTCCTGCTAACCATGCTTCTTCAGCCTTGATATGAAGATCAATGGCACGATTGTGGAGTTCATGGACCTCTTTTAATTGGTCTTTATCTATTTGGGCACCAATCTCTTTTGACCTTTCTAAAATGTCCCGTAAACCTGGAAGTAATATATTTTCCGTAAACTCATACAGTACATCTTCCGAATCAATTAATGCTTCTTGCTCAATTAGGCCAAGATAATCATTGGTTAATTCCTCCGTGTCCTCAAGATAAGTCATCATTCCATCTGTGTTTCCTAATACATTTTGTGCAAAATAATAACCAACATAACCAATAATTGCAACTAATATAATTGCACTGACCCACTTCTTCATTCTGCGCTCTCTGCCTCTCCATAAGTAAATTGAACCTAATATGATCATTATAAAATCAATTATAAAAAAAACAATAGGAAAGATCGTCCATGTAAACAGCAATATCTGAATAAATGGTCCGGTTTTTTTGGGAGTATATAGAAGTAAGAATGAAAAAAAGTGTCTCAAGGATTAATCTTGAAACACTTTTCTATCTTAATGGTTGTAAAAACGTATTTTAGGATGGACTATGCTGTTGTTGCTGCAAATTTACCTTTGAATAGCTTTGTTTGAAGATAAGGAATTACCCAGCGGTCCCCACCGAATTTACCGGCGTTATAACCAGCAGCTAAAATGAATACTGTCAACAGAATCATCCAAGGATTGGAAGAAATGGTGCCTGCGAACATGAATGCAAAGTTCATCATAATTCCAAAAAAGGCAGCAGCAGTAGTTAAAACACCTAGTAATAATCCAATTCCGACTAACAGCTCTCCCCAAGCTACCATAAAGCTAAATAGACCAGCGTTTGGCACTGCAAAATTTTCGATGAAAGCGTGATAGGTTGGATATTGTGTTGCGACAGTTTCATTATTTACTACACCCATTAAATAGCCTTGTGCGGTAAATGGCTCTCCTGTTACTTTTCCCCAACCTGCAGTCATCCATGACCAGCCAAGATATACACGTAAAATTGTTAAAATACCAGCAGCAATTTTGTTGTTTCGTAAGAATTCCATAAACATGTTACATTCCCCCTAAGGTTGTTTAAGTTTGAAAGATTAGTAAGTAATCCCTACTGTTGTTTTAATAAAAATATATGGATAATTGCTCTTGAATCTTCGTTTTTGAGTGAGTGATTACTAACTCTCTTTACACTCCTAGTATATATCAGGAAATCCCCTTTGACGCACTCTACCTGTGAACATCCCGTTGCAAACTGGTGACTAAAGTGTGACGGAAATCACACTTTGTAATTTGACTGTATAAATACAAGTAATAAAGAGATTGTCTTATGTATTTCGGTTGCTACCTCTGCTAAAACAGACTATATTAAATTGGAAATAAACAGTATGAAACTTGCCACAATTATGAAGTGAATTGGAAACGGAAATTTGGAAGTTGGAAAAATACCAATAAAAAAGAGGGTATTCCCTTAAGTCACATATTATGACATTTTGGGCACCCTCTACTATCTTACGTGCAATTTATTCTAATGAACTAGTTAACCGGAAGACAATTATTCGCTCCCCAGAGCTGGTGCTTAAATCAGTGTGAAAACATTTCACTTCCTTCCCAGTAACTTTTAGAATCAACTCTTTTAAAGTGGAAACATCTGTTTCTACTAGGTCAGAACGAGTTTTTTTCACAGTAGCTTTCCCTTCCTTTGTCTGACAAAGGGCGTATTCCGCGGGAGTTAAGATGCCATGTAAAGTAACAATAATCATATCCCTCAAAATATCCGTTTTCACAGAAACAGATCCCCTACCAAGATAATCTTTCTCCCACTGCGTAAGAATTTTACTAATTTCAGCTTCCACCGAACCTTTCGTCTTTTTCATCATATCCTCCCGTTTTCTAACCGTTGTAACATGGACAGTTTCCAGCCATACCGTTCGAAATTACCTCCAAATAAACCAACCTATTGAAGGATTCAGAATGTGATTTTTTTCTCAAACTTTAAACCAAATTCTAGCTTTTTCAGTCTTTAAAGTCAATGGGAGAAAGAACTACCCTTTTTTACCATCAATAACTTCCGGTGTAATCACTCTTCGTTCCGATAATGCTGGCATCCCTATAGTTTTAATTACGATAAATGCCAAAAGACATAAAAGACCTGAGATAATAAATGCTTGTGTAAATGGAAGAAATTTCAGGACGAATGGTCCAGCAAATGCCGATAACCCATAAGCTTGGTACATAAGTCCATAATTACTGCCCATGTTTTTCGTACCATAAAAATCTGCTGTGATGGTTGGATAGAGGGAAAGAAATCCGCCAAAACAAAATCCAATGAGAGACACACAAATTATAAACATGGAATAATTTAAGGTACCAAAGCTCATATAAAACATAATGAGTGCCGTTATTCCGTAGGCTACCATTAAGGCATTAACTCTCCCAATGGTGTCCGATAATTTCCCTAATAGGATTCTCCCTCCTGCATTAAATAAAGCGATTACCATGACCGCATTTGCAGCTTTTGACAAATCAAGATTTGCTAATTCCACACCAATATCCACCGCATAACTGATGACCATTAATCCTGACATGGAACCAAATAAAAAGAGAAACCATAATAGATAGAATTGATACGTTGTCAGCATTTCCTTTGTGGAAAACTGCTTTGTCCTTTCTACCATTTGTGCTTCAATTTCATCAATTTCCCGTTTCACAACTGGGGGATTTTTTAGAAGTTGTGCCCCAAGAATCACAAGACATGAATAAATGAGCCCAAGATGAAAGAAGGCGGATGAAACACCTACCGTATCAATCAAAAGGCGAATAACCGGCTGAAAAACTAGCCCACCAAGTCCGAAACCTGCCACTGCTATCCCACTGATAAATCCCCTTTTTTCAGGGAACCATTTTACGCAAGCCGATAACGGACAAACATAGGTCATTCCAATTCCCGCTGCTCCAATAACACCATAATAGAAATAAAGTTCCAGAAGAGTTGTTGCCTGACTTGATAAAAGCAATCCAATACCCAACAGTACTCCACCAATGGTTGCTACCCATCTCGGCCCGATTCGGTCTTGTAATCTTCCAGCAAAAATCGTACAAAAAGCAAATACAGCAATTGTTAAGGAAAACGTGAGCACCACTTCTTCCCGCTCCCACCCGAATTTATCCATCAACGGCTGATTAAATAAGCTCCACGCATAGACCGCTCCAAGATTAAGTTGAATGATTATTGCACCAAGAACGACAAACCAACGATTCATAGCCGCACACCTCCAAGATTACGTTTTTTTATAAGAAAAGCGCAAGCGCCTTTGGTCACGAGCGTAGGGCAGTGGAGGAATGACAACTAGAAGTCCGCTCTTTGACTTCGGTTGTCACTTCCGAAGTGCCCCGCAGCGAGTAGGCGCTGGAGCTAGACAACTTGCCCGAAGGTGCAAAAACTTATACTTTCTTACCTTTCAACAAAAAAAGAGACCAACGCCTTTAGAACGTCGGTCTCTTCCATACTCACTGTTAAGTGTTTATTCAAGCTACCATTTAAAAAATATGTTATTCATTTATAAGGATTTGTACGAAGACTGATTTCCTCTTCCCCTGTAAACGGACATTGGAAGGAGCTCTCAGATATTGAATAAAGTATAGTAAATTTGCTGTCCCTTGTCAATATCTTCACCATGATTCAATCATACGGAAAACGAACCTTGCATTTCCACTTCCTGAAACAGTACGTGCACAAAGCATGACAGGTTGAGTAACAGGAAGAACGAGGCGAATCTCTTCAATATCCGTTAATGCTGCTCTATTCCCTTGACCAGAGGCACCTAAACCAGCGTAAATCAATTCTCCTCCAGAAATCCCTGTGGCGGAAGTGTCCGATTCTAAGGCGGTTTCCGATGAAGTTGTATTTATTGGAGTACCAAAAGATGCACCTGTTAATGTTGGATTTAACCGAATCTCAAATACTAGATTTGTATCGGATAAGATATCAAGCCCACCTATTGTCACCGTAACAGAATTTGGACGGTCTGTCCCAGGAGGGAAATCTGCTTTTCTTCTAAAACTAACTGTAGGTGTAAAAGAATTACTCAAACTTACAGATAGACGGCGTTCTGATGTAATTCTGCTGATTGGGTCAAATGTTCCGATTACCCGAAATGAGCGCCCTGAAGTAAATAAATTCAGACCAGTTGAAGCGGATTCTCCTCCGTTAGTGACGTTCGCCCTTATTGTTAGATTGGGATCAATCACACTCGTTTCCCTTGTCGTTTTAAGCCGGTGGACAGTAACTACCTGCTGCACATTTTGTTCATCGGCAAGAATAATCCGGTAATCATTTACCCCATAACCATACCAGGTAAATAAGATTTCAAATATATTACCTTCACTTAACGTCAACGTCAATCCACTTAGTCCTGTTCCATCTAATTTATCTCCATTCCAGTCTTCCTGATACGTTTTGGTCGTCGTTCCCCCTCTTCGGATTGTAACATATATACCAGTAACATCTCGGCCAAAGAAAAAACCATTTTCATCACCAAAATATCCCCATTGAGTTCCTGACTATCTACAGGCGTGTCTGGAAGCCGTACTCCTATTCCACATTGAACTGCTGTTCCAGGTAAAACCTCCCCTTCTCTGCACTGTCTAATATTGCATTGTCATTCTCATTGGTCGTTGTACTTAATTGAAATTCAGTACCTGTAAAAGAAATGGAACCACTTCCATTTGTTGATGTTACATCACGTAATGCAGATAGACCATAAACTGATACTAATTCGATAATGGCATTACTTTGGGAAACTACTAAATCATCAAAAGGAGAATACTTGGTCTGAACAGTTAAAATCCCTTCTGGACTAATAGTTATTGGTAATACTTTGTTGGATTGTAACACTTTCCCGTGGATCTGGTTTTTCAATTGTTCTGGATTTCGATTGAAAGGATTGAAATTAGGCATACGTCCCCTCCAAATGCTCCATTAATCGACTAACTACTAAAGGGCTAATGTTAATTTATTGAAACGTTTTTAGACCGAGGTATCTTGTACTTCCCGTTACTAGAATAAAGTTAGTATTGCGCCTGCATATAAACTTTTAGTTTAGCAGATTCACATAGTTCTCTCACTGTAATTACTACTCTAACAAATTGAAGAAATCGTTGAGGAACAAAAACTTCCATTCCAAAAGGACAAATTACCTCCGACCTGATATCTGTGTAATAATGAATATCATCTGGACTAATTTGTATTTCCGCTTCAATCTCATTGTCATTAAGATTAACCACTGCAATGGTATAAACCTTAAGTTCAGATACATCAAATGGGGGAAGGGCTTGTTAGAGTAAAATGTTTGTGGGTGGAAAAAAAGTAAGTTAAGGAAGAATATGTAACCTTGGTGACGAGTGGGGAAGTGGTTTTATTCCCCACT
>NZ_JAHQCS010000116.1 GCF_019042215.1 Evansella tamaricis
CTCTTTTGTCGCTTCCTCCCCTAAGGATGCGACATTAGATAGGGGAGCGGCATCTCTTTTGTCGCTTCCTCCTTGAGGATGCGACATTAGGTCGGTACTCAACCTCTCTTTTGTCGCTTCCTCCCTTAAGGATGCGACATTAGATAGGGGAGCGGCATCTCTTTTGTCGCTTCCTCCTCCAGGTTGCGACATTAGGGAGGGGATCGCCATCTCTTTTGTCGCTTCCTCCTCCAGGTTGTGACATTAGGGAGGGGATCGCCATCTCTTTTGTCGCTTCCTCCCTTAAGGATGCGACATTAGATTGCGACATGCCATCTCTTTTGTCGCTTCCTCCTTTAGGATGCGACATTAGATTGCGACATGCCATCTCTTTTGTCGCTTCCTCCTTTAGGATGCGACAATAAATAGGTACTCGGCATCTCTTTTGTCGCTTCCTCCTTAAGGATGCGACATTAGATTGCGACATGCCATCTCTTTTGTCGCTTCCTCCCTTAGGATGCGACATTAGATTGCGACATGCCATCTCTTTTGTCGCTTCCTCCTCCAGGGTGCGACATTTGCTAGGGGCTCGCTACTTGTTTATACCACAGCAACCTCTTTTTTCGCTCCGCTCCCCTCGCTCCGCGTTTGGACAAAGTAACTCCCGTTCCACTATATCTACAAATACTTAACAAGATAGCAACAGTACAACAGCAAAAACCAGAAAGGGTTTCCCCTTCCTGGCCTCACATCACCAAAATAATCACATAGATTTCATTTCATTTATCCGCCGGCAACTTCTAGACGGTTGATTGCCCGTTTTAAAGCCATTTCCGCACGTTTAAAATCAAGATTCTCTTGCTTTGCTCGCTCGAGACGGCGTTCCGCACGTTCTTTTGCTGCACGCGCTCGCGCTATGTCAATATCTGACGGTAATTCAGCTGATTCAGCCAAAACACTTACTTCGTCAGGGCGAACTTCAATAAAACCGCCGCTGACGGCAACAAGCTGAATCTTTGAATCCATTTTAAGGCGAACAGCACTAACAGTTAAAGGAGCGACTAGCGGTAAGTGATTGGCCATGATACCAAGGGATCCTTCCGTTGTCTTCACTGTAACCATTTCTACTTGCCCTTCAAATACGCTGCCATCAGGAGTGACGACATTTGCTTGCATCGTCTTCACGGTTCACCCTCCTTTTCGAAGCTACAGATACATTTTTTTCGGAAAAATAGGAGTTAGATAAGATTCTAGAGCATACCAATCACAGCCATGAGCGAACTGCACTGTGGCTACCACAACCTAAATCACAGCAGCTACTGGTACATCTTTCGATCACAATTAAAATTTCAACAATCTTAATCTTAACCAACCCACCAAACCCAAACATCCTAAAAGAATCAACATTTCCCTCAAAAACGAATCATTCCTGGCTTCTTATTGCATTTGTTTCGCTTTCTCTACTACTTCTTCAATTCTACCTACGAGACGGAAAGCATCCTCTGGAAGATCATCGTATTTGCCATCAATGATTTCTTTAAAGCCTTGGATAGTCTCCTTAACTGGCACGTAAGAACCCTTTTGACCAGTGAACTGCTCCGCCACGTGGAAGTTTTGAGAAAGGAAGAACTGAATGCGACGGGCACGGTGTACCGTAAGCTTATCTTCTTCCGATAACTCGTCCATACCAAGGATGGCGATGATATCTTGAAGCTCTTTATATTTTTGAAGTGTTTGCTGAACTTGACGAGCAACATTATAATGCTCTTCTCCTACGATTTCCGGTGACAATGCACGGGAAGTGGAAGCTAATGGATCCACCGCAGGATAAATACCCATTTCCGAAAGCTTACGCTCCAAGTTTGTAGTGGCATCTAAGTGGGCAAACGTTGTTGCAGGTGCCGGGTCAGTATAGTCATCGGCAGGTACGTAGATCGCTTGAATCGATGTTACGGAACCTTTTTTCGTCGATGTAATACGTTCTTGTAGCATACCCATTTCTGTTGCAAGTGTTGGCTGGTAACCTACGGCAGAAGGCATACGGCCTAAGAGTGCAGATACCTCACCACCAGCTTGCGTGAAACGGAAGATGTTATCGATAAAAAGAAGTACGTCTGCACCTTTTTCATCACGGAAATATTCAGCCATTGTTAAACCAGATAGGGCAACACGCATACGTGCTCCAGGTGGTTCATTCATCTGTCCGAATACCATCGCAGTTTTGTTAATTACGCCGGAATCCTTCATCTCGAAGTAAAGGTCGTTCCCTTCACGAGTACGCTCCCCTACTCCTGCGAAAACGGAAATACCACCGTGCTCTTGAGCGATGTTGTTGATTAACTCTTGAATTAATACCGTTTTACCTACACCGGCACCTCCAAAGAGACCGATCTTACCACCTTTGATGTACGGTGCAAGTAAATCAACAACCTTAATACCAGTTTCAAGAATCTCTGTTTTTGTAGACAGCTCTTCATAAACAGGTGCTTGACGGTGAATCGGGTCACGGCGGACCGTTTCCGATATTGGTGCATCCAAATCGATGTTTTCACCTAGTACATTAAATACACGTCCTAGCGTATCGTCACCTACAGGAACCGAAATTGGACTTCCTGTATCAAGTACGTCCATACCACGAACAAGACCATCTGTAGATGACATGGCTACTGTTCGGACAGTGTCATCTCCAAGGTGGAGTGCCACTTCCAATGTAAGGTTTACATCAACTTCCCCAGAAGTTTGGGCAAGGCGTTCCACTCGTAATGCGTTATATATCTCAGGTAATTGGCCACGGTCAAACTGAACGTCTACTACCGGACCCATTACCTTTGTGACGCGTCCTTTATTCATCTGCTTTCCTCCTTACTTCCTAGCTTGCAATACTTCATCACTTTTAAAAAATCAAACAACACTTTTTTCTCATACTGGAATTAATCTAATGCTGCTGCTCCACCAACGATTTCGTTAATTTCCTGTGTGATGGCAGCCTGACGGGCACGGTTATATACTAACGTCAGTTCCTCGATTCGATCCGTGGCATTATTTGTCGCCGATTGCATCGCTGTCATACGGGCACCGAACTCACTTGCTTTCGCATCCAGCAACGCCCCATAGATCAAACTTTCCGCATAGTGCGGCAAAAGCTGTTCTAATATTACCTTTGGATCCGGTTCATAAATGTATTCCAGGTTCGTTTTCGGAGCCAGTTCCGTCTCCGAGCCTTCTTCCTCCGTATCAAATTCATTTAATGGAAGAAGCTTCGTTTCCGTCACCTTTTGACTGATGACACTAACGAAATGGTTATAGTGGAGATATATCTCATCAAAAATTCCATCTGTAAACATATCAACCGTTGTAGCAGCAATATTTTTAATTTCCGCATACTCTGGCTGATCCTGCAAGCCGACAACCTCCTGGTAAATCGGCATACCCCTCTTTTTGAAAAAATCACGTCCAACTCTACCAACTACGATAAGCCCATACTCCTCAGGAGATTGATGTCTTTCGTTAATGGTTTTTAAGGTGTGCCGCAGTAAGCCGCTGTTATACGCTCCACAAAGGCCCCGGTCGGAAGTAATAACTAAGTAAGCAGTCTTTTTCACTTCTTCACGAGCCTCTAACATTGGATGAGAGATTCCTTCCTCATCACTTTCACTACCTGAAGCGATACTTGCTACAACATCACGAATTTTTTCTGTATATGGAAGGAAGGCAGTTGCTTTCGATTGTGCACGATTAAGCTTTGCAGCAGATACCATTTGCATGGCTTTTGTAATCTGCTTCGTTTTTTTCGTCGAAGTGATCCTCGATTTAATGTCTCTTAATGAGGCCAACGTTCTTCACCACCTTTACTTACATCCTGCTATACTTTCTATAATGCTAGAAATCAATATGGAATTAACTCCAGGTACTCCCTACCCTAGGAAATCTCCATCATTATAAAGCTTTCAAGTTCCGCCCTTTGAAAAAAGAGCATAGTTTACTTTAATTAAGATGCGCTGAAAGTGTTCTTGAAGTCTTCAATTGCTTTCTTCAGATCCGCTTCTTCCGGCAATCCGCCAGTCGTTTTGATATGATCCAAAAGATCTTTATTGTTATGCTCTAAGAACGTGAACAATTCCGATTCAAAGCGTTGAATGTCAGCCACTTCCACATCGTCAAGATGACCTTTTGTTAATGCGAAAAGGATCACAACTTGTTTTTCAACCGAAAGCGGTTGGTGTAGTCCTTGCTTCAGTACTTCTACTGTACGGGCACCACGGTTTAGCTTCGCTTGTGTTGATTTATCCAAATCAGATCCGAATTGAGCAAACGCTTCTAATTCTCGGTAAGAAGCTAGGTCGAGACGTAACGTACCGGCAACTTTTTTCATTGCCTTAATCTGTGCGGATCCTCCAACACGAGATACGGATAAACCTGCGTCTACCGCTGGACGAATACCAGAGAAGAACAAGTTAGATTGTAGGAAAATCTGACCGTCTGTGATGGAAATAACGTTTGTTGGAATGTAAGCAGAAATATCTCCAGCCTGTGTTTCAATAAATGGAAGAGCCGTTAATGACCCTGCACCTTTCGCGTCACTAAGCTTCGCTGCGCGCTCAAGTAAGCGGGAGTGAAGATAGAATACATCCCCCGGATATGCTTCACGGCCTGGAGGACGACGTAATAACAAGGAAAGCTCACGGTATGCGGATGCTTGCTTTGTTAAGTCATCATAAATAACAAGGACGTGTTTTCCGTTATACATAAATTCCTCACCCATAGTTACCCCTGCATATGGTGCCAAGAATAATAGTGGGGCTGGCTGAGATGCACTTGCAGTTACGACGATCGTGTAGTCTAATGCACCGTGTTCACGTAGAGTTTCCACAACTCCCGCAACAGTGGATTCTTTTTGTCCAATCGCTACGTAAATACAAATCATATTTTCATTTTTTTGGTTAATAATTGTGTCAATTGCAATCGCTGTTTTACCAGTTTGGCGGTCCCCGATGATTAACTCACGTTGACCACGGCCAATTGGAATTAATGCGTCGATGGATTTAATACCAGTTTGAAGTGGTTCATGTACAGATTTACGGTCCATAACCCCTGGTGCCGGACTTTCAATTGGGCGAGTTTTTGTTGTTTCAATTGGGCCTTGCCCATCTACTGGCTGCCCTAATGAGTTTACAACACGTCCTAGAAGTTGTTCTCCAACTGGTACTTCCATGATACGTCCAGTACGGCGAACTTCGTCACCTTCACGGATTTCTGTATAAGGTCCTAAAATAATGATACCTACTGTATCTTCTTCCAGGTTTTGCGCCATACCCATAACACCGTTTGAAAACTCCAGTAACTCACCGGCCATGGCACTTTCCAGACCGTGAGCAACGGCAATTCCGTCCCCAACTCGGATGACGGTACCAACATCATTTACTTCAATTTCAGATTGATAGCCTTCAATCTGCTTTTTTATTAGAGAGCTGATCTCATCGGCTCTGATGCTCATTACGTTCACCCCTATCTACTAACTCTTGTACATCATACGCTGCTGAATGCTTGCAAGCTTTGACGCTACGCTACCATCGTATACTCGATCACCGATTCTGACCTTCAAACCGCCGATCAATTCTTTATCAACAATGTTGGTTACTAGAAGCTTTTGCTTGCCAGCCTTTACAGCAAAAACAGAGGCAACAGCTTCCTTCTCCTGGTCAGATAATGGTTTTGCAGAATACACTTTTGCATCTGCAATCCCGCGCACATCGTTTGTTAAGTTTTTGAAATCTTCCACGATGGCGAAAAATACATCTTCCCGTTTCTTATCAATTAAGAGTAATAATAAATTAACTACTGCTTCACTCACTTTATCGGAAAAGCTATAGGTAATAATTTTTTTCTTTTCTTCTGGTGTCATTTTTGCGTGTCTAAACACTTCGTCAAGAAGGTTCGTATCCCGCATCACTTGTGACACTGCCTCTAAGTCGTCCGTGATTTGTTCAAGCGCGTTTCTTTCTTGGGCGTATTCAAACAATGCACTGGCATAGCGAAAACCTACTGGATGTCTTCTCATAGTTCTTCGCCAACTTCTCTAAGTGTTTCTTGAATGAGTTTTTCTTGTTCCTGCTCATTCAATTCTCTTTCAATCACTTTTGAGGCCACAAGAACTGACAAGGTAGAAACTTGCTCACGAAGCGCGGAGATAGCCTGCTCTTTTTCCTGATTAATTTGAGCAATTGCAGCGTCGATACGACGATCCGCTTCTATTTTCGCATTTTTAATGATCTCTTCTGCTTGTTGTTCACTCATCTTTTTCGTATTTTCAACGATTTCTTTCGCCTCAATACGTGCTTGCTGAATTGCTTCCCGCTGTTCTGCTAAATATTTTTCCGCATCTTTGCGGTTTTTTTCAGCAGAGGAGATTTGGTCTGCAACATGCTGTTCACGCTTTTCCATCATCTCCATGATTGGACCTAGTGCAAAACGCTTTAAAAGCCACATTAATACTAGAAATCCTAGGATTTGATAAACAGCATCTAACCAAGTAAGGTGTGTTCCAAATAATGCATCCAACTTTTTCGCCTCCTTCGCTTTCGAGTCCTTTCATAAGGAAAGGCGAAGACTCTATTTAACTTCTCCGCCATTTAAGCATAGTGTTACATGGTAGAGATATAACTCATTTTCAGGTATGGTATGACCTGTTCAAAAATTCCACCTACCACCATTTAAAGCTTAACTTATAGGGAACCGTATAACATGAAGGCAATTACGATAGCAAGGATAGGAACCGCCTCTACTAGTGGAGCACCGATGAATAATAGTAATTGAATTGGCCCTCTCATTTCTGGTTGACGAGCGATACCTTGAACTACACTACGTACTACGATTGCAACACCGAATGCACCGGCGATTGCAGCGAAACTGGCTACTATTGCTACTGCTAAAAATTCCATAATAAAAATCCTCCTTAAAGTATAAAAAATAGTTTTTTTTTATTTTGTAACGCCCTTAGGTCATAAGAGCATAATTACCTAGTTAATAGAACTCTAGTTTACTTTTTACTCCATTGTCCGGGAGAAAACAGAAGTTTTTCCCATAGCAAGTGTTAGTGACTAAAATGGCTATTAATGCTCTTCATTAACCTTATGAGACATGTACACCATCGTCAGCATACAGAAAATGAAGGCTTGTAGTCCTCCGATAAATGTTCCAAAGACCTGCCACACGACAAGTGGCGCAAACGCGAAGATCCCCCAAAGAACACCAGATGTTCCTAAACCTACAAGCATTACCATTAGTACTTCCTTCGCATATACGTTTCCGTAAAGTCGCATTCCTAATGTTAATGTGTTAGAGAAATCTTCAATGATTTTGAATGGGAATAAGAAGAAAACGGGACGGAAATAGTCTTTTCCATACTCCTTCGGCCCTTTCAATTTAAGTCCATATACGTGAGTCATGATGATCACCATAGCCGCCAGTGATAAAGTAAGTATCGGTTCAGATGTTGGTGATTTCCACCAAACATATTTCAACCCTTCATCTGTTTTCGCAGCCATCTCGAATGGAATACCCATCATGTTTGATACAAACACATAGAGGATGATCGTGCATCCCAGTATAACGAAATGTTTCCCCTGCTTCCAATCCATCGTACTGCTGATCACATTTTTAATAAACTGAATAAAAAATTCTAAGACATTTTGCGCGCCGGTTGGATACATCTTAATTGTTCTTGACATAAAGAATAGAACAAAGAATACGATCGCCATTGCAACAGTAACCAGAAACACGTTGGCTAAGTTGATTCCTAAGTTTGGATTGTCAAACAGGAATACGACAGGTTGTCTGTAATAATCACCCAATTACTTTCACCTCTTTTCTGTAAAAACTCTGTTGACCTCCCCGTAAAAGGTAAGTCATTTGGAAGTATTCATTTGTTTCAAGAAAAAAATTGGTTCTATTAATATTAAAACATAGGTAATCATTAAACCTATGATTACACCCACTAAATCAAAATACTCAGGGAATCTCATTGCAATATACACGGCAGCCACTGCAGAAATAATTCTTGATGCTGTTCCGAATGTCCATTTTACTGTGCCTCCGGAAAGGATTTTTCCGATAGCTCTCACTTGAAGGTATGTACTAACTAAATTCAAAAGACTAAATACTCCCCCAAGGGCCAGCCCCATAAAAAATGTACCACTTGTAAAAAACTGAGCAATAATTAAAAAGATGACGATGAGTATGCTAGTATAAATCATATATCGTCTGGCAACAGCACTGTAATCATTCACGGAAATCGTCTCCTAAAAACTGGCGAATCGCAAAGAATATCCCCGTTACCGCTGCTCCTAAGCCTAGAAGTAACCCTGTAACAAGATACAAACTTCCAGTATCAAACTGCTTGTCTAACCATCTGCCACCAAGAATTCCAACAAGGATAGATCCTACAAAATAGGAACTGATCGTCGTCATTAAAGCAAGCGCTTTTACAAATCCCCGGAATTTCGATGGCTCTTGCACATTCCTCACCCTAATTATCAAGTTCTTATTATGTATTCTCATAACCATGGCACAGAGAATCCTTTGTAATCGTACAATAGGGGTATTCTCCATGTCAATCCATATCAGTAACTACACTTTCCATATTTATAAATATTTAAATATTCTAAAAAAGCGCTTCCAGATATGGTTCTGTTACCTATTTTTTCACCAATTAGACACATTTATTATTATACATAAAATGTTCACACCTGTCTTTGGTATTATTGGGAAAAAATAATGTTTGAATATTCAATTTATTACCTCGGTAATCCTTGCAGGAGGGAAAGGGAGTGTTTTAACTCCCTTCTTCCCATGACCCTATAAAGATGTCCCTTTCAATAATATCTTCGTGTCCTTGATTTTTCGCGAATATCAGTGCTTTATAAATTCCAGGTGGCAAATCTTCCACTACAATGTCCTGTTCAAACATTCCTCTGTCAATATCCGTATGCACATCAATAAACCTTAAGAATCGGAAGGTATCCGGATCATATAAAGCAATTCCGAACTTATCTGCACCGCCCGGAAAGTATACTTCATAATGATACTCATTCGGGTTGGCCTGTTGTTCAAACATAAATGCCATTAACCTTGGATATTCAGGTTCTTCCACAAAATACAGGAACGGAACACGAATGGTTTCTTTGCCAGCTTTCACACTTATCACATCATGATAAATTCCCTCCTGAAAAACTGGAGGATAAACGTCCATCGTCACAGGAACCGTTTTTTTCTCCCCTGGGGAGATATACAAAGAAAAGGGAACTTTCCACTGGACACCGTCCGGAACTTCAAACGGAGGTTCAATGGTATACCTTTTCCGTTCATGGGAATGATTTTCTATCGTGATTTCCACTGTCTTTTCCAATCGCTGGTCTGTTCTAAGCCACTTTCCGAATGATATAGAACCGGGATAAACGAGAGTGTTTGTATTCAGTGCTTCATTTAATTGAATTCTTCCAGTCCCCTGAACATGTGGAGGGTAGTCATTTCCTTCCGAATCGGTTATGGGTTTCGCTGTATTCATTAATGCTGCTTTTATTTGATGAGGTTCCCAATCAGGATACTTCTGTTTCAGTAAGGCGGCGGCGCCCGCTACGTGAGGTGCTGACATACTTGTCCCATTCAAATCGAGATAGCCTTTCGGGACGGTGCTGTCGATGGCCACCCCAGGAGCTACGAGATCCGGTTTGATATCCCAAGTATGTGTAACAGGTCCCCTAGAACTGAATGGGGCAATGAGATCTTCCTCTTGACGATAAATGGTTCGAAGGTAAACGGACTCTTTTTCGAGACGCTCCTTCAGCATCTCGCCCGCTTCCTTAGTGATACTCACCACCGGAAGTTCAACCGGTTGTTCGAGCATTCCTGCAAATTCCCCATCCGTATGATTATATACGATGAGCGCCTCTGCCCCGGCTTGTTTTGCTAATTTTGCTTTAATCGTAAAACTGATTTGTCCACGTTCTGCCAGGATTATTTTTCCACGAACATCTTCTTTATAGTAGTCTTCCTCTTTCCCAAGGCCCATATATTGAATCGGAAACTCCCGTTTGATTGTCCATTCTTCAGCATTTTGCATTTGCTGGATCGGTATTTCCTTTTCTGGTCCCCCGTTAAGATCCGCTGTTAAATAAGGTGTTTTCATGGGAGGGGTGGAGGCTCCAACCGAAATAGCATCTGATGATGTTCCTGGGGAACCAACCGTCCAAAGATTCGGACCGCTGTTCCCATTGGAGGTAACTGCCACAATCCCTTTTTCTACGGCTTTATCTAAGGCCACACTCGTCGGCCAGTCAGGTCCGTTAACTGTATTGCCCAAAGAAAGATTGAGAATGTCCACCTCATCTTCCACAGCCTTCTCAATGGCTGCAATAACTTGTTCTGTTGTCCCTTTCCCAGTGGGACCTAATGTACGATAAGCATAAATCTCCGCTTCAGGGGCTACCCCTTTAAGACGCCCGTTTGCAGCGATAATCCCTGCCACATGTGTTCCGTGAAGTGTGGGCATGCCTTCTGTTTTCTGTGTTTCCATTGGATCATCATCTTCATCGATGACATCATATCCACCTTTATAGTTATCCTTCAAGTCCGGATGGTTATAATCAATACCCGTATCAATGACCGCCACCTTCACCCCTTTTCCCGTTAGATTTTCACCGTTTTCATCTAAAACACTCCGGATCTCATCCCCCCCAATAAACGGAACACTTTCGTCTAAGGACGGTTCATAATAAGCCACTTCGTCCACCCGTTTAATGCCTTCAAGATCATGAAGGAGGGGAACGTCTCCACGAACGATCTCAAGGGAAAAACCGTTATATAGTTTCGTGAAAACTTTTCTAATTTCCACATGTGGCAGTTTTTCTTTTACCCTCTGTATTGTCAGTTCAGGATGGTCGACTGATTCCACAAGAAAAATTGCCGATTCCATTTCGTTATCCGGAAAAGTAGGTCGTTTCGGATAAAACACATCTTCCAGAGAGAGATTCGATCCCTTTTGATCTTCTTCCGAATGGGATTGGGTTTGGGATTGATCAACTTTGTCTAATGGCACTGGGTAGTCTGATTCACTCGGTGGATCAGCTTGATCTCGTTTTTTAGATTGATCTGGTTGCTTTGTTTGGTCGGACTGGTCTAATTGGAATGGTTGAGCAGACTGGACTATTTGATCTGATGAACCGGATTGATTTGATAGACCTGATTCGTCTAATTGGGTTAACTGGCTCCATTGGTCTCTGTCATCTCGCTTTTCGATACCAGTTCGTGATTTTCTTATCGTTTGTTTTGTGACGGTATCTATTTTCCTAATTGAATTGTCCTTTTCCTCAATTGCTTTTAACTCATGATGATCAGTTAAACTTAAAATTCCCCCGTTTTTTCCACTGGATACTTCGGTTTTATCTCCATTCCCATGTTGCTCTGCGTATCCTTCCACTGATGGAACAGTGACTAAACAGAGGAGAATTATCCATATGACGAACTTTCTGTATGTACATCTTTTCGTCATCTTGTTCAACCCGACTCCCTCCAGTATTAAAATCAAGACTTAGATTCATATTCCCTTATCATTCCAAGGAGTTTGGATTTTCATACAACAATTAGCTTAAGATCGTTTGTAAAGCTGCACAGATTAAGAAAAGCGCAAGCGCCTATGGTCACGAGCGTAGGGCAGTGGAGGAATGACAACTAGAAGTCCGCTCTTTGACTTCAGTTGTCACTTCCGAAGTGCCTTAGTGGGACTGTAAAAGTGGAAAAGCACCACTTTTTCAGTTCCCATGCGAGTAGGCGCTGGAGCTAGACAATGCCCGAAGGTGCAAAAACTTATACTTACATTTTAAAAAGGCTATGTTAAAGGCTAATGTTGATTTCTTAAAAGTATGATTTTTAGCGAAATTTACGACTACTGTCTCTTCCTCTGCGAGCAAATGCTCCGAGGCGTATCCGTCGAGACAAATCGACGTATTTGCAGAGA
>NZ_JAHQCS010000117.1 GCF_019042215.1 Evansella tamaricis
CAATGGCTGCGCTCGTCGCTCGCATGATAGGAGAAAACCACTCCTATCATGCTTTTTAAAGATTGCGACGGCTACGCTCATTGTTTAGGGACTGTTAAAGTGGAAAAGCACCACTTTTACAGTTCCCATGCGAGTAGGCGATGGAGCTAGACAATAAGAAAAGCGCAAGCGCCTTTGAACACGAGCGTAGGGCAGTGGAGGAATGACAACTAGAAGTCCGCTCTTTGACTTCGGTTGTCACTTCCGAAGTGCCCCGTAGCCACTAAGAAGGAACTGAAAAAGTTTAAAACCACTTTTTCAATTCCTTTTATTTGTATGGCAATGGCTGCGCTCGTCGCTCGCATGATAGGAGAAAACCACTCCTATCATGCTTTTTAAAGATTGCGACGGCTACGCTCATTGTTTAGGGACTGTAAAAGTGGAAGAGCACCACTTTTACAGTTCCCATGCGAGTAGGCGCTGAAGCTAGACAATGCGCGAAGGTGCAAAAACTTATACATTTTTATCTTTTAAAAAGGGCGAGCATATTTTAGAACTACAAACATATTTTTAGATAAGAGTGCTTGTCTCAAGGGGGATGTTAGATGAAAAATAACCTCAGCTATCAACGTCTTATCCGTTTTTTAATTGTTCTTTTTTGGTTATCTTTTATTATCACCATTTCCTATATATTAATCATTTACCTATATCCATTTTTTATCGGATTAATCATTTCTTTTTTGTTTATTCCCGCCGTTAATTTTATTGAAAATAACCTAGGGTGGAGGAGAACATCAGCTGTATTTTTTGTTATTTTCTCTTTTATCATACTATTCTTGGCAGCAATTTCATTACTGGTGGCAGAGATCGTGGCTGGGTTAACTTATTTAACGAAAGAACTTCCACACTATATTCAAGATGGTTTTGATAAATTGCATCAATGGTTTGATACGGTAATTCTTCCTTTCTATGAAAGGATTCTTTCACTTACTTCCCAATTAAATACAGAACAGCAAACTACTATTCATCAGTCACTGGAGAATTTACTACAGACTGGTAGTGTTCATTTAGGTACAATTATTCAAAATACGTTAAATAGTTTTACTGATTTACTTTTAGCCCTTCCTAATGCGGTAACAGTACTATTTTTTGCCCTGTTAGGTGCCTTTTTTATCACAAAGGATTGGCCGGTAATGATTCAATGGCTAGAACAGCGTATTCCTAAACGGATAAAGATTGTCGCTAATAGAATGACTTACCAGTGGAAACAAGCGATCATGGGGTATGTATTCGCTCAGATTACACTTGTTTCTATTACCGGAATTATTGTATATATTGGGCTCTTATTCATCGGTGTAGATTACGCCATCACTACTGCATTATTAATTGCAATTGTTGATTTATTACCTTATTTAGGAACCGGTTTGATATTTGTGCCTTGGATCTTTTATGCCTTTGTTTCCGGACATTGGACCTTATCTATCGGTCTATCTATCCTATATGCAGTAGTCATCGTACAAAGACAATTAGCAGAACCAAAAGTGATGTCAAAACATATGGGAATACCAGCATTAGCTTTATTAGTTTCTTTATTTGCCTGTTATCAGTTTTTTGGAGTTGTTGGTCTTCTACTGGGACCTGCAGTTCTAATTTTCATCCAGTCGATAATAAAAGCAGGTGTTATTGAGGAACTTGTGGGATATGTGAAGGGCGTGCCAAGATAATTGGAATTTTCTTATTTCATCTTTAGAACTTGCTTTTATATAAAAGCGCTGGAGCTAGACAACTTGCCCGAAGGTGCAAAAACTTATTCTTTCTTACCTTTTAAAAAAGAGGTGACGCATAAATTTTAAGGCGCCACCTCTATAATTACCATTTACGATTTGTATGGATAATAACATTTCCTGACTGAATCTTTTTTTCGAATATTCTTCGTAAGAACCCTTTAAAAATTGCCCTTGTTTGTGGAAAAAGGAGGAAAAATCCAATTCCATCTGTAATAAATCCAGGTGTAAGAAGGACAACACCACCTACTAGGATACAAATACCGTCCAGTAAAACACCACTAGGAACTTGTCCTTGGGATGCTTGTAATTGAGCAGTGCGAATTGCATTTAAACCCTCTTTTTTCGCAAGGGCAGCACCTAATATACCAGTTAATATTATTAAGAGAATCGTTGCCGGAATCCCAATATAATTCCCTGATAAAATTAACACCCAAATTTCCAATGCCGGTACTATAATAAGTAGCAAGAAAAAAATACGTCCCATGTTGATTGGTCCCTTCTTTCAGTAGTCTATACCTATATATACGTCTTATTATAAAGTATGTTTCATTATTCCACAAAACCAAGGTCTTATTTAAAAATATACAAAAGAAAAGCGCAAGCGCCTATGTGTCTTCCTCTACTAGCATTGCTCTGCAGTGTAGGCGCTGGAGCTAGAATACTTGCCCGAAGGTGCAAAAACTTATTCTTTCTTACCTTAAAAAAAAGGCCGATACCGGCCTTTTCAGTTAACTCTATTTAAGCAGATTAAAGTACTCTAGCTTGTCCTTTATATATGTTACCGTGGTGCCCATCAACTGTAACTTCTTCTCCGTTCACAAACAAGGTTGTAGCTTTCTCCACTCCGACAATAACTGGAACACCTAAGCTTAAGCCAACAACTGCTGCGTGAGAAGTTAAACCACCTTGTTCTGTAATAACTGCTCCAGCTTTTTCAAAGGCAGGCATCATATCCCGGTCCGTAGTTGTTGTGACTAAAATGTCACCTTCCGTTACTTTCTCTAATGCATCGGAAGCATTTAATGCTATAACAACTTTTCCAGTAGCTGATTTTCTTCCAATACCTTGACCTTTTGCTGCCACTTCTCCTACCACATGGACCTTCATGAGGTTTGTAGTTCCTGTTTCATTTACCGGAACACCTGCAGTAATAACAACTAAATCTCCATGTTTTACAATTCCAGATGCAAGTGCACCATCCACTGCCTGTTGTAACATGTCATCCGTCGAAACTGCTTTTGTTCCTACTCTTGGATATACACCCCACGCAAGTGCTAACGCGCGACAAACTCGCTCATTACTTGTAATGGCTACAATTGGAGACTGTGGACGGTATTTTGAAATCATTCTGGCAGTATATCCACTCTCTGTTGCTGTAATAATTGCTGATGCGGTTAAGTTTAACGCAGTGTGAGAAACAGATTGACTAATCGCATCTGTAATTGTGTGCTCACTCTCTTTGCTTCGTTTACGGAGCAAGTCATGATATTTTAACGCTGTTTCAGTTTTAACGGCTATATTATGCATTGTTTGAACAGATTCAACAGGATAAGTCCCCGCTGCCGTTTCTCCTGAAAGCATGATAGCGTCTGTTCCATCAAAAATGGCATTTGCAACATCACTCGCTTCTGCTCTTGTAGGTCGAGGGTTTCTTTGCATGGAATCAAGCATTTGAGTAGCAGTAATGACTGGCTTCCCAAGCTTATTACATTTTTTTATTAATTCTTTTTGAACGAGTGGAACATCTTCTGCTGGAATCTCTACCCCTAAGTCACCACGGGCAACCATTAAACCGTCTGAGACCTCAAGAATTTCATCAATGTTGTCGACACCTTCTTGATTTTCAATTTTCGGTATGATTTGAATATGAGCAGCATTATGTTTTTCTAATAATTCCCTGATTTCTAACACATCAGATGCTCGACGTACGAAAGAAGCGGCAATAAAATCCACATCTTGCTCAATACCAAAAACGATGTCATTTGCATCTTTCTCGGTAATTCCCGGTAATTTAACGCTAACTCCAGGAACGTTAACACCTTTTTTATTTTTTAGAACACCGCTGTTGATCACTTGCGTTGTAAGTTCCCCGTCCCCGATTTCCGTAACCTTTAGTTCAATTAATCCATCATCTAAAAGAATAGTTGAGCCTACATGTACATCTTCAATCAACCCTGGGTAAGTAATGGAGAATTTTTCAGCTGTTCCAACGACTTCAGTCATGGAAATCTTAACAGAATTTCCTTGAACAAGTTCCACTTCTCCCCCTTCAACTGTCTGTGTTCGAATTTCTGGACCTTTTGTATCCAGTAAAATTGCCACATTTTTCCCTAACTCTAATGCCGCTTCTCGAATGTTCTTTATTCTGGCTCCATGCTCTTCAAAATCACCATGTGAAAAGTTTAAACGGGATACATTCATTCCCGCACTCATAAGATCCTTTAATTTTTCAACTGTTTCACTTGCAGGACCTATCGTACATACAATTTTCGTTTTTCTCACTTTTCTTCCTCCTCAAATTTCAATCCATACTTGCATCTATTTTTTACCATTCTTCTTTATCCCATACGAAAGCCAGGACAATTGAAAATGTCCCAGCACTTCTGGAAACTGTTAATCTGATGAATCATAAAATTCAGGCCATAATCAACACGAGAAGAAAAAGGTTATATCATTTTTTAAATGGACAACTCTTTTGATAATTGATACATTTGTTGATCTAGGACATGTTTTTGGGACAATGCTTCTTTTATATCATGAGAAACTAATTGATTTTGTTGTATCCCAACCATTTTCCCTGCTTGACCATCTAAAAGAAGTTCAACTGCATGCGCTCCTAGACGACTTGCAAGGACACGGTCTGATGCCGTCGGTGAACCTCCACGCTGAATATGGCCGAGGACAGTAACTCTTGTCTCAAAATTAGTTTTATCTTGAATTTCCTTTCCAATATCCACACCTGAACCTACACCTTCAGCAACGACAATAATACTATGTTTTTTTCCACGCTCTCGCCCTCGCTGTAAACGGGCAATGATATCATCCATATTATATTGTTCTTCAGGAATAAGAATAGTTTCAGCTCCATCTGCCAAACCTGACCAAAGAGCGATATCACCTGCATCCCTTCCCATTACTTCAATAACATAGGTACGTTCATGGGATGTTGCTGTATCACGAATTTTATCAATTGCATCGATTACGGTGTTTAATGCTGTGTCAAAACCGATGGTAAAATCGGTACAAGGAATATCATTATCGATTGTTCCAGGAACTCCGATCGTTGGAAAACCATGTTCTGTCAGTTTCCTTGCTCCTTGGAATGAACCATCACCACCGATGACAACTAATGCTTCAATTCCAAGTTTCTTTAATTGCTCAATTCCCTTTTGTTGCCCTTCTAACGTTTTAAATTCTTCACATCTTGCTGTATAAAGAATTGTTCCACCTCGATGGATTATGTCTCCTACTGAGCCGATTTCAAGTTTTTTAATATCTCCATTAATTAAACCTGCATATCCATAGTATATCCCATATACTTCAAGATTATGGTATATTGCCTTTCGAACTACGGCACGGATTGCAGCATTCATTCCTGGTGAATCTCCACCACTTGTTAATATTCCAATACGCTTCAAATTACTTCACCTCTTGTTTCTTGCATATGTATTTTAATATGTGTTTAAAATAACACTTCTAAATATTAAAAACAATAGTCGGTAAAGTGACAATAATAAGGCTTTCCTGAAAATCAGGAAAGCCTGTCCTTATTTAACAGCGATGGGACCGCTTACATGGTTAATTTCTCCAATATTCTTAAATTTTTCGTAACGTTTTTGAACCAGGTCTAGTTCACTAATATTACCAAGTTCTTTCAATGACTTTTCTAAATAAACCCTAATTTCATTTGCCTGCTGATCCACATCGCGATGGGCTCCTCCCCTTATTTCAGGAATCATCCCATCAATTAGACCCAGTTCCAATAAATCAGGTGCTGTTATTTTCATCGTTTCTGCAGCTCTTTTAGCTAAAGAAGCATCCTTCCATAAAAGTGCAGCTGCTCCTTCTGGGGATATAACAGAATAGGTGGAGTTTTCTAACATATAAATACGATCTCCAACCCCTAAAGCAAGTGCTCCACCACTACCGCCTTCCCCGATCACAACACAGACAATCGGAACGTGAAGACCAGCCATTTCAATCAAGTTTCTTGCAATAGCCTCACTCTGTCCACGTTCCTCCGATTCTATACCTGGATCTGCACCTTTTGTATCAATAAAACAAATTATTGGACGTTTAAATTTTTCAGCCTGTTTCATCAATCGTAATGCTTTTCGATAACCTTCCGGATGCGGCATACCGAAATTACGTTTTATATTTTCCTTAGTATCTTTTCCGCGCTGATGTCCAATAATTGTAACAGCTTGCCCTTGAAATCTTCCAATTCCACCGACAATAGCTTTATCATCACCGTATAAACGGTCCCCGTGAAATTCAAGAAAGTCAGTAAATAATCTTTCTATATAATCTAGTGTTGTCGGTCTTTTACTATGACGGGCTATCTGAACCCGTTCCCATGGGTTTAAATTTCCATAGATGTCCTTTTCTAATTGCTCTAATCGACTTTCAAGTTTCTCTATCTCCCCAGATAAGTCAATTCCCTTTTCTGCGGTAAACGTCTTTAACTCTGATATTTTATTTCTTAGTTCAAAAATTGGTTTTTCAAATGATAATTGATCAGCCATTTTATACCTCCCCACCTTTCACGGGATGATGAAGTTCCAAAATTGTTCCTAATGTCTCCCTTAATTGATGTCGGGAAACTACTTGATCTAACTGACCGTGTTCCAACAAAAATTCTGCTGTTTGAAAATCGTCCGGAAGTTTCTGTCGAATTGTCTGTTCAATAATTCTTCTGCCTGCAAAACCAATTAATGCACCTGGTTCAGCGATGTTAATGTCCCCTAACGAAGCAAAACTGGCAGAAACACCTCCCGTTGTGGGATGGGTCAATACACTTATAAATAATAATCCCCGTTCATTCAACTGATTTAATGCAGCACTAGTTTTTGCCATCTGCAATAAACTAAAGACCCCTTCTTGCATCCGTGCTCCCCCAGATGCTGCAAACATAATGAACGATTTATCACCTTCGATGGCCTTCTCAATGGCCCTTGTGATTTTTTCTCCTACTACAGAGCCCATGCTTCCCATACGGAATCTGGCATCCATTACACCAATGACAGTAGGAACTCCTTGGATAGTACCTTCACCAGTTACCACTGCCTCATTCAGTTTTGTTTTCTCCCTGTCTTGCGCAGATTTCTCCAAATAATCAGGGAATTGCAGGGGATCCTTCGCAATCATATCAACATCAAATTCTTGAAAACTACCTTCATCTAATGTGAGATCTATTCGTTCATAGGCAGACAAACGGTGATGATATCCACACCCTTCACAAACCATTTTATTCTTACGTAACTCTTTTATATACATAATGGTTTTACAATTCGGGCATTTTGTCATAAGTCCTTCAGGAACTTCCTGTTTTGCCTGCTCCGAAGGAATCGTAGCATATTTCTTTTTCTTGGAAAATATATCCCTTAACACGATCTCACCTCTTTAAATAAAATATAAATTTATTCTATTATTTTAATAGTAAATAAATAAAGAAAATACGTATAATGTCCTGTGCATGCCTCATCATACACTGTTGTATAAATAAATTCAAGGTAACTCTTAGGAGCAGATCACAAGATATTTCGATTAAAATCGACTTTTTTCCAGGTGATCTCTTATAGATCGAACAGCCTCTGCCTCATCATTTCGTGCTACTGCTTGAAAAATACGATCATGTTCCTTCATTGAATCTTCCGTCCTCCCTAATCTGGACAAGGACTCTCGTAAAGCAACCATACTGTATCTCACTAAAGGTCTCCAAATGTTTAATAACAACTGATTTTGACTTGACTCCACAAGTGTCTGATGAAATAAGTAATCTTCCTCCACTGGAAGGTCTCCCCCAGTCCATATTTCCTTTGACTGGTTAAGTATGTTTTCCAGTTTATCTAATTGTTGTTGCGATACACGTTGACAAGCTAATCGAATAGCCTCAATCTCAATTATTTTTCTTGTTTCCTTGACATCTTGCTTTGCACGTTGGTCACGAAGAAAGAAACTGGCAAGAACCTCTGCTAAACGGTGTCCTCCAGACTGCTGAATAAATGTTCCTTCCCCTTTTCTTGTCTTGATTAAGTCCAACAATTCTAGGGCACGTAATGCTTCCCGCACAGAGGAACGACCTACTCCTAATCTTTCCGCCAATTCCCTCTCAGACGGAAGTTTATCCCCTGGAGATAATTGATCTTGGTGAATGATTTGATCAATTTCTTTTAAGATATTCATATAAACTTTATTTTTCATATCCATGTTCCCAATTCGTGCCTCCTAAAGCAATCCCGTCTAAAAACAGAAAGGAGATCAGAGAGATGAACCATAAGAAACAACCAACATGGAGAGCTCTTCTCTGAAACTCCTTGAATTTAATTATCCGTAATTGCTGTCAGTTCCTTTGTTCGGTTTTCCACTTCCGCTGGATCAACCTTTCGTCTAGCTACACCCGTTTCCATTGCCGCTTGGGCAACACTTCGAGCAACAGCAGGTGCAACTCTTGGATCAAATGGACCTGGAATAACATAGTCCACATGAAGTTCTTCATCAGAGATCAAATCAGATATCGCTTTAACTGCTGCAACCTTCATCTCTTCATTAATATGAGTGGCGTAGACATCTAAAGCTCCCCTGAAAATACCTGGAAAGGCCAAAACATTATTCACTTGATTCGGGAAATCGGAACGACCTGTACCAATAACACTTGCCCCTGCTTCCTTTGCATCTTCAGGCATAATCTCCGGAACAGGATTAGCCATGGCAAAAATAATGGGAGCAGAATTCATGGATTGAACCATCTCTTTTGTTAGTGCTCCTTCTACAGATACACCTACGAAAACATCAGTTCCTTTTATGACCTCTGATAAACTACCCTCTTTTTTATCCCTATTAGTAACTAAAGCTAATTCATGTTTCAGGTCGTTCATCCCATATCCCCTGCCCTCAAAGATTGCTCCCTTTGAATCACAAAGGATAAAGTCCTTACAACCCATACTTTTTAATAGTTTAATGATTGCGATTCCTGCTGCACCTGCCCCATTGACAACCACTTTAATCTCCTGCATGGTCTTGCCGGTGATTTTTAAAGCATTTAACAGACCAGCGGCTGTTACAATTGCCGTACCATGCTGATCATCATGGAATACAGGAATGTTCATTTCTTTTTTTAGCCGCTCCTCAATTTCAAAACACCTTGGAGCTGCAATATCCTCTAGATTTATTCCACCGAATGTTGGCTCCAGCAACTTTACTGTTTCCACAATTTTATCCACATCATTTGTGTTTAAACAGATTGGAAACGCATCTACTCCCGCAAACGACTTGAATAGGACCGCTTTGCCTTCCATGACAGGCATAGCCGCTTCCGGACCAATATTACCTAAACCTAAAACTGCAGTACCGTCCGATACTACTCCAACCATATTACCTTTCACTGTATATTCATATACAGATTGGGGATCCTCAAATATTTCCTTACAAGGCTCAGCAACCCCCGGTGAATAGGCTAACGACAGGTCTTTGGCATTACGAACCATTACTTTCGCTCTCGTTTCTAATTTTCCTTTTTTTAGCCGATGCATATGTAATGCTTCTTCTCGTAATGTAGCCACTTTCCCCACTCTCCCTTTTTCCACTTTAATGGAGTGGTCTGACCACTCCCCGGACAAATTCTATTATAACAAAATAAAAAATCAGTTACACCCCTTGTTCTTTTAGAAAAACATTTTTTTGCCCTAACAATGCTTTTAATTTTAATAAGGTGCCTTCATCAGTGGAAACATTCCACATTTCAGAAAGATGCATTGCTTTATTTGTACTTTCGTAAAATAAAATTACCCTTACCGTTCCAGGATGATCTTGTAGAAGCTCCTTTAATTTATCTAGTTTTCCATCTTTTTCATGCAACCTATTTATTTTTAAATAAAGGAGCGGTTGTTTCTCCTCCTCCTTCTTCCTCTTTAATTTTTCAATAGTTGTACATTTATCCAGAATCAATTTCCTTTCCCCTTGATGATCTTGGGTTTTTCCTTCTACAAAGAGTAATTCTCCCTTTTGTAGCTTTAGCCTATTCTGTTCGAAAGGTGATGGAAAGGCGGTTATATCCAGTTCACCTGTTTCATCAGATACACGGATAAAAGCCATTTGTTGTTTTTTCTTTGTTTGAATAACACGAACTTCCTCTACCATACATGAAAGTCTTACTCTTTCTTCCGAAGCGGCACTTTTGGCTTCCATTATCGAGACTCTTCCATACCCATTTACTATGTGCAGTTCCGATTCTACTGGATGACCGGAGGCATAAAAACCAAGAACCTGTTTTTCAAAGCTTAATTGTTCTGATGATGATAAAGGTGGAACATCAATATATTCTGGTTCCGATTCTTCTTCTAAAAACAATTCTGTTTGTATTCCTTTTTGACGGTCTTGGATTTTTTCCCCATATTCCATTGCAGTTTCTACACTAGCCAATAATTGGGCACGATCTGGCCCTAGTTCATCTAATGCTCCTGCCACAATTAAAGCATCGATGGACCGTTTTGGTAAAACCTTCGCCGGTACCCTCGCACATAAGTCAAATAAACTAGAGAACGGTTTTAACTTGCGCTCGTTGATCATTTCATTTACAGCTTGAATTCCAATATTCTTTATAGCTACTAAACCAATAATCAGTTCTCCGTCTTTCACAGTGAAATATCCTTCACTCTTTGATATGGAAGGTGGCCGGACGGTAATTCCCTGTCTTTTCGCTTCCGCCACGTATTCCCCTAACTTCTCTTGATGATGGGACACCGTTCCCATCAGGGCACACAAGAACTCTATAGGGTAGTTAGCTTTTAAATAGGCTAGATGATAGGCAATAATACTATAAGCAACAGCATGACTTCGATTGAACCCATAGTTGGCAAAGCGCAAAATCAATTGATACATTCGATCTGCATCAGCTTGTGAAAATCCTTTTTTATTGGCACCATCTACAAATTGCTTTTTCACTTGCTCTAGAACTTCCCGTTTCTTTTTCCCGACTGCCCGGCGTAATATGTCAGCTTCTCCTAGTGTAAAACCAGCCATCACAGAAGCGATCTGCATGATTTGCTCCTGATATATTAAGACACCATAAGTTGGCTGTAATATTTCTTTTAATGCGGAATGGGGATAGACAACTTTTTCTTCTCCATTTTTTCTTTTAATATATAAAGGGATGTTTTCCATAGGACCAGGTCGGTACAAAGCATTCACTGCTACAATGTCTTCGAACTCTGTGGGCTTTAAACGACGTAGAACATTTTTCATTCCTGATGATTCCAACTGGAATATTCCACTCGTTTCCCCTTTTCCAAGTAGTTGAAAGGTGGCATGATCATCAAATGGGATATCTTTTAATTCAACCGTTCTACCTTGGTCAATTTTTATTAATTGAAGAATTTTAGTAATAAAACTTAAATTTCGCAATCCTAAAAAATCCATCTTTAATAAACCTAAATCTTCTAAAACACCCATTGGATATTGTGTTAAATATAATCCATCATTCCCCTCTTGAAGAGGAACGGTATCTGTCAGGTGGTTTTTACTCATGACAATTCCAGCAGCATGAATGGAAGAATGACGAGGTAACCCTTCCACATGAAATGCAATTTGAAACAATTCCTTCAGCTGGTCATCTCCACTTATCATCTCCTTCAGTTCTGTAGATTCTTTTAAGGCGTCTTCGAGCGTTATATTAGGACGGGACGGGATTTTTTTTGCAACACGATCTATAACTGGTAAATCAATCCCCATGGCTCTCCCCACATCTCTTATTGCAGCCTTCGCAGCTAATGTACCAAATGTAATAATTTGAGCCACATGTCCTTTGCCGTATTTATTTTTTACATATTGTATAACTTCGTCACGACGGTCATCCGGGAAGTCAATATCTATATCAGGCATTGACACCCTTTCCGGGTTTAAAAAACGCTCAAATAACAATCCATATTGAAGGGGATCCACATCCGTAATATGTAATACATAAGCAACTAAGGACCCTGCGGCAGAACCACGCCCAGGACCTGTTAGTATTTTATTGTCATGAGCATACTTCATAAAGTCTGATACAATTAAAAAGTAATCATCAAATCCCATTTGAGAAATAATTTGAAGTTCATACTCCAATCGATTCCAAATCGATTGCCCAGGGTTTTCATAACGTTCCGAAACTCCTTTTACACAAGTTTCTTTTAAGAACTCTCTTGCTTCTTTCCCCTCTGGAACTGGATATTGTGGTAGGATTGGCGTTCCAAAATCCAACTGAACATTACAACGATCTGCAATGATACTTGATTGTTCCAAAGCATCTGGCCAAGCACGAAATAATTCTCCCATTTCCTTTTCTGACTTTAGAAAATAATGGGGGGATGTGATATCGTCAGGCAAATCATTTAATTTTTCCCCCAGTCTTATAGCTTGAATTACCCGATGGGCATCCATTTGCTCTTGTCTAGTGTAATGAACGTGGTTACTTGCGACTAGAGGAACATCCTTATTTTTTCTCCATTCCGTAATCTTTAGAAGTGTCTCCCGTTCTTCTGGCCGCCAATGATTTTGAATTTCCAGGAAAACATTCTTTTCGCTATAAACTTGTTGTAAATTCTGAAAATAGTTCGTTGCTCCCTCTTCGTCTCCCGAAGTAATTAACCTCGAGACAGCACTTTCCAAAAAAGGAAGAATCGCAATGACTCCATTGGAAAACTCCTTCATTTCTGAATAGGTAACATATGGACCGTGTCTACCTTGTTTTTCATGGGCTTTTGTCGTAAGTTTCACGATCGATTGATACCCATCATTAGAGCTTGCTAAAAAAAGGATCTTGTCTGATACTATTTCCTTTTCATCTTGATTATTCGAAGCACAGGATAATTCTACTCCGATTATTGGCTTTATCCCTTCTTTTTGGCATAGTTTATAAAAAGGGATGACCCCATACATTGCATCCACATCAGTTAAGGCTAGTGCTTTATAACCCATTTCCTTTGCACGGGAAACCAACTCCCCTATTTTTCCAGTACTTCTCAAAAGACTATATTCACTATGCACATGTAAATGTACAAATGCCATCATACGCCCCCCCTATTGGAGAATTTAACTTTATCTTACTACCATTCTAACGCAAACATCTGTTCTTTTCACGAATGTTTTCTATAAATCTATAAGGTCATCCGAATATCTTGGCCAAGTTGTCCATAAAAATGTACAAAGAGGTGTTGTCAGAAAGGGGAATTTCCGTGGATAGAGATTTTTTAGCTACTTTAGTTATTGATTATTTTGTTGCCTTTGGAGTAATTATAGGGGGAACCATTCTTGGAGGAATTGGAGCTTACTTAATTGGCAAACCCCCCCTTTCTATCATGTATGATCTTGCTTCCAGTTTAAAAATATGGGCGCTCGTAGCTGCTATAGGGGGGACCTTCGACGCTATATCCAGTTTGGAAAGAGGTATTTTTGAAGGGACACACGCAGATATATTTAAAACCATTATGATGATTTTTATAGCCCTTTGTGGAGCACATACGGGAACATTACTCGTTCAATGGATTACGCAAGAGGGGATAAAATGAGAATTCCACCACTATATAACGATAAATCATGGCAGCGTTTTTTTGCTGGAATCATTCTCGGTATGCTAATTGGCTGGTTATTTTTCCTATACCATTTCGGCATGGTTCACGAGAAATTAATCTTAGAACTAAACGATAAAAAAAGTATGATCGAAAAACACGAAAGGACAATTGACATATTAAGACAAGATCAAGATGAACAAAGCCAAGAAAATCAAGATAAATTAAAAGTTCAGGAAATCAAAGTTGAATTTCTGAATGAAGAAGAAGTCAACTTAAGCGAAATGACCATTCACGATCTCCGTGGTGCAATTGAAACAGAATTAGAGCAAATAAGGAACAGGCAAATTGAAGCGGTAGCTGCCTCTAGAGATTTATTGGAAAAAGCCGTGGAAAACAAAATATACAGGGTTGGGGGAGATAAGCAATATCAGCTAAAGATTGAGAAGTTTATCTTACACACTACCCTGGAATTATTTGTCCGAATTGAACCTGCGTCTTTAGACAGGGGATAAGTTGGGACCTTACCCATGGCTGAAGTCACGATGGTTCTTCCCTATGTCCTCCAAATAGTTAACTATACCATTTTTCCCTTTTTCAGGTTATACTATTGTTAGAGCAGTATAAAAAAAATGACATGTTGTGATTTCATTAATAAACTTTATGTTATCTTTTGTTTGTAAATCAGACAAGGAGGCAGAAGGAAATGAATGTAATGAGTAGAACTCAGTTAGCAAAAAACAAAGTCAAAGATATTCAAGCTGGTTTTTCTGCCTATGCAGAAACCGAAGAAATGACTGTACTAATCAGAAAAGAATTGCATACACTCGGCATTGATGTAATTGAAGACAATACATCTTTAGGATCTTGGTTTATACCTGAAAAAAGAGCGTAGTTTATTAAAACTTACGCTCCTTTTTTTGTTAAAGGCTAAGAGAAGGAATGATTCGCACCATTCCTGCAAAGCTAGTTGAACCCTTCTACACCATTAGCTAAGAAGTGTAAGTGGAACATACTTCATCTAAATCCTTAATGAATAACTTCGCCTCTTCCCAAGTTGTGATAGATGCTCCTGACGCCATAGGATGCCCACCACCGTTATATCTACCTGCCAACTTATGAATTTCAGGTCCTTTGGACCGAAGACGCACTCTTATCACATCTGGTTCCTCTACAAAAAATACCCAAGCCTTAATTCCTTTTAATGTGGAAAAGGCATTTACAATACCCGAAGCTTCCTGCGACGATACACCGTATTTATTTAGAATTTCTTCCGTTAAGAAAACAACTGCAGCACCCGACTCCCTCATTTCCACTTCAGATAATACATATCCTTCTAGTCGCATCAACGGAAGAGAAGTCTCATACATGGAATCATATAAGTCTGCTGCATTGAAATTAGCTTTAATTAATTTCGCTGCCCAATAAAAAGTTCTTTCTGTCGTATTTGGAAAACGGAACCGGCCTGTATCTCCTACTATTCCAGCGTACAATAAACGGGATCCCTCATCAGGGAAAGTTTTCCCCTCTCCATCATGGAATAGCTCACAAATCATTTCACTGGTGGAACTAGCCTCCGTATCAACCCAGTTTAAATCACCATACTCATCCATATTCGGGTGATGATCAATTTTAATGAGAAAAGATCCTTTTTTATATCGATCATCATCAATTCTCTCTGTATTTGCTGTATCACACACAATAATCAAAGCATTCTCAAATTCCAAATCATCAATTTCATCCATCTTTGTTAAAAACTCCAGTGACTCTTCCCCTTCACCTGCTAAAAAAACTCTTTTGTCTGGAAAGTGATGAAGAATCAGTTCTTTTAATCCTGCCTGAGAACCTATTGCATCAGGATCCGGTCTAACATGCCGATGAATGATAACTGTTTCAAATTCACTAATTTTTTTTAAAATATTCTTTTTCATGAAATGTCTCCTAACTTTTAATGGTTAACCTTGTTTTTTTTACTCTAGTTGTGCTACGTTACTTAAAGAAAACAACTTTTAAACTATCGGAATAAATTATAAGGAGTTAACTTCAAATGATATTTATTGTTTTAATTATCTTTTCATTGGTGTTTTTTGTTTATTATAAGGTCCAACAATCCCGTGTTTCTGGTCCTGCTGAAAGGCGTTGGTATTCCGCAAAAGGGAGTATTGCAATTGGTATTTTTTTTATCTCTTTTGGAATAAACTCATATTTAAGTCTTGGAACACAAGTTTCAGCTTATGTAACTGTCCTGTTTGTGGGATTCGGACTTGTAAATGTGATCTTTGGTGCGAAGCATTATAAAACCTTCTTGCCACTTGCAAGAAAAGAAATAGAACAAAGACAGTCTTAATCTTTTTCTCATGTTAAAAGGAATAATAGGGAATGGGTTTTTAAGCCAATTCCCTTTTTATAATATGATTTTAGTAGAGCTACGCCAGTAAAGATGCCTAGTCAAGTGGTAGAGGTGTTTGAGCAACTTCTTATTAACGGTCAATTAATTGTGCCATGAGCATCGCTTTCCCCACAATTTGCCCTTCATGAAATAATTCCACATCTACTTTTCCAAACTTCCTACCGACTTCTAATACGCGAGGAAGTATTTTAATTTTACTTTCAATTTGAACAGGCTTAATAAAAAATAACGTAATATTCTCCACAACCAGGTCACCTTTTTTATATTTTCTCAGAACTCTGCTTCCCGCTTCCGTTACGATTGTTGTAATAACTCCGTATGAGATAGTACCTAAATGATTAGTCATTTGTGGTGTTACTTCCAACAAGAAACAATATTCCTGTGAATTGGATATATCTTCGAAATGTCTGGTGACAAGGTCCTCAATCGTATCACCAACTTGAGGCTGGCGCTGGAGCATTTGAAGTGCTTTAAGCACATCTTGCCTGCTTATAATACCCATTAATCTTTTTCCGCTATCTATAACAGGAAGAAGTTCGATTCCTTCCCAAACCATCATATGAGCAGCGGAAGCAACCGACGTTTGTGCTGTTACAGAAATGGGATGCTTTGTCATTACTTTTTCTATTTCGATAAATGGACTGACACCCATTACATCCTTGGCTGTAACCACACCATGAAGTTTCATGTCATCATCTACAATTGGATATCGACTATGTCCTGTTTTCGTATTAAGTTCATGCCATTTTTCCACTGTGTTTGAATTAGTCATATAACTCGTTTGATCAATTGAAATTAATATATCTTCCACAAGTAAGATTTCCTTTTTAATCAACTGGTCGTAAATCGCCCTGTTAATCATCGTAGCAACAGTAAATGTATCATAGGACGTTGATATAATTGGAAGATCCAACTCATCTGCTAATTGCTTTACGTCATCACTTGTGTCAAATCCTCCCGTAATCAAAACGGCAGACCCTTCCTCTAATGCCAATTTATGTACTTGTTCCCTGTTCCCGACTATTAATAAGTTCCCCGCTTCCACATACCTCATCATGGCATCAGCTTTCATAGCACCAATGACAAATTTATTCAATGTTTTGTACAATCCGTTTCTGCCGCCCAACACTTGTCCATCTACAATGTTAATCACTTCCGCATAAGTAAGCTGTTCGATATTATCCTTTTGTTTTTTCTCGATTCTAATTGTACCTACACGTTCTATCGTACTTACTAAGCCCTGATTTTCTGCATCTTTAATGGCACGATAGGCAGTTCCCTCACTTACTGCGAGGACCTTTGCAATTTGTCTAACAGAGATTTTGTTACCCACTTCTAATGATCTTATATGCTGTAGTATTTGCTCATGCTTTGTCATCGTGCATTTCACTTCCTTATTTGAAATCTGTTTTAACGTTCAAATTAAACTGTACTACTACAAGTATAATCCCGTTATCCACAGACATCAAGGAATTTTGCGGAGTATAGAGTGGTGTACCTACACTAAGGCCATACAATGTTTATCATCTTTAACAGAGTTATTTATGTGATATAAAACAAGCAGAGTCCATAATGGAGGTACACTTAAATAGACTCTGCTAATAAATAATTCCTTATCCCATTAAATTTCTAAGGATTCCCCTGGATTAAGAACTACCCCTTTCCCCGGTTTCACTTTCCTGGCGAAAGATTCCGGGTCCTGTTTAATCACCGGAAAAGTATTATAATGCATTGGGATTACTTGTTTTGCTTTTAACCACTCCGCTTCAGTTAAGGCATCATCAGGGCCCATCGTATAATTATCCCCAATGGGCAAGAAGGCAACATCAATGGTGTTCCTTTCCCCAATGATCTTCATATCTCCAAATAGGGCTGTATCACCGGCATGATAAATGGTTCTCCCATGTGCTGTAAATAATATTCCAGCTGGCATCCCAGTATAAATAATTTGGTTGTCCACTTCATAAGAAGACCCGTGAAATGCTAATGTAAATTTCACAGTACCAAAATCAAATTTTCGGGAACCACCAATATGCATCCCATGAGTATTAACACCCTGCCATTCTAAGTATGTAGCTAACTCGAACGGTGCAACAACTAAAGCGTTACTCCTCTTGGCTAAGGAGACTGTATCTCCAACATGGTCATTATGTCCGTGAGAAAGTAAAATGACATCAACATTTAAGTCCTCGTCTTTAAATCAGTGAGACCATTTCCTGTAATAAATGGATCAATCAAAATAGTCTTACCAGCTGTTTCAATCTTAACTACAGAATGACCGTGAAATGAAACTTTCACGTTAATCAACTCCCTTTTCCAAAATATACTAACTATACATCAATACTAGATACCCTCGAAAAATCCTTTTTATTCAATTAATTTTAAATATTTCTATTAAAAATATTTCATATGGTAAGATAAGATGAAGAAGATATCAAACTACTCAAGGGGGAGTAATAGTGTTGTTGGAACAGAGAATAGAAGCAATAAGACAGTGGATGAATGGTAGCAATATTGATGTCTTAATGTGTCAGACAAGGGCAAATGTCTTTTATTACAGTGGATTTGACACAGATCCCCATGAACGGATTGTGGCAATCTTTATTCTAAAAGACCGTGATCCCTTTTTCATTTGTCCTCACATGGAAGTTAATCAAGTGAAACCTATTTTTACAAATGGTGAAATTATTGGATATAGTGATACGGATAACCCATGGGAAAAAATTAAAGACGCCTTTCACACGAGAGAATTGGCTCCACGAAAAATTGCAGTGGAATCTTCATTAAGTTGGGATCGTGTGAAAAACCTGATCAATCTTTTTCCTAGTGCTGATCTAGTCGAAGGAGACGATGCCATTCTATCAAAACGGATTATCAAATCAGAAAAAGAGATTGCCCTACTGAGGGAGGCTGCAAAATTCGCAGATCTTGGTATAGAAATTGGGATCGAATCCCTTGAGGAAGGGATCTCGGAAATGGAAGTTCTTGCAAAGATTGAATACGAATTAAAAAAAGCTGGAGTGCGAGAAATGTCATTTTCCACCATGGTTTTATTTGGGGAGAAGGGTGGAGACCCCCATGGAAAACCTGGGAACAGATTATTAAGAAAAGGGGATTCTGTCCTTTTTGACCTCGGTGTCGTATGGAAAGGTTATTGTTCTGACATTACAAGAACGGTTTTCTTTGATCACGTTACTGAAAGAGAGCAGACTATTTATGAAGCGGTTCTGGAAGCGGAGGAAGCATCCTTAAAGAAGTGTAAACCTGGGAATGCCATTTCCACATTAGATAACACTGCCAGGAATATCCTGGAAAAAAAGGGCTTTGGAGAATATTTTCCTCATCGAATTGGACACGGTCTTGGTATTGAAGTACATGAATATCCTTCTTTGAATGCCAAAAATGATTCCCCACTTATGCCTGGAATGACGTTTACTATTGAACCTGGAGTTTACATCCCCAATCAAGTGGGGGTTCGAATAGAAGATGATGTCCTTATTACGGAATCCGGATATGAAACATTAACTAAGTTTCCAAAGGTCCTAACTATTGTACCTGAGAAGAACTAAATACCATAAGTAAAAGACTGGGAATTCGATGTTTTGAGGGTAATGAAAAAGTGGTGCTTTTCCACTTTTACAGTCACTCGAAGCAATGAGCGTAGCCGTCGCAATCTTTAAAAAGCCTGACAGGAGCGGTTTTCTCCTATCAGGCGAGCGACGAGCGAAGTCCTTCACTATGATTTTTTCTTGATCCCATACTCAGTTAAACACTTTAATTGTGTCCCAGCCCTTTTTCTGTCACTCCTTTTTGTTCCACAACCACGTTTTATAACCATTATCAAAGTCCAAGCGGTGAATAACTATTCTGTTAATATGTGATAATCCTTCCTGCTCCAGCAAGGAAACAACCTCATCATCAATTGTTGTTTCAGATAAATCAAACTTTGAAAGCATGTTTTCGAATGACTCTTTCGCTTCCTCTCCCCTTACAATACGATTTCCCTTTTCAAATTCAAACGAATTAGGGTTTTCATATTCCCACTCATAAAAAACCTCATCTGTCTCAATTGTGAGCTTTAAGTAAGAGTGAGTGTACCAAGAGTGTGCATTCCCTTCAGGAGTGTAAAAAGATATGTAAATAATAGAAATTACAGATAAACTAATCAATAGTTTGTGATACACATTTATCACCTCTCCATTTAGTGTGAGGTGAATGAATGTTAATTATACAAAATTTACCTGTAACGATGAAGGACATCCATTCCCCCAGTCACTTCTATCACTGCTCCTGTCACCATATCAGCCTTTTCGTCACATAAAAAACTAACAGTTCTTGCAATATCTTCCCCAGTTCCAGATCGGCCAATCGGGGTATCACTATCTTTTATCCGTAGTGATTCCTCTATTGTGGCTTCTTTCATATTTCCAACAATTTTTCCAGGACAGATTACATTTGCTGTTATCCCATGCTCCGCTTCTTCAATTGAAATTGTTTTTGTCAACGATACAAGACCCACTTTGGCCGCAGCGAAAGCGGATCGGAAAAGCCATCCTGGTGTATGGTCTGCACCCTGAAAAGCATAAGTAACAATTCGCCCATAATTTTGTTTTCTCATAATTGGAATTATCTCTTTGAATAAGTAAAAAGCGGAATGGAGATTTCCGTCCATCATTTCATGCCATTCCCCTTCTGAATAATCCATTAATTTTTTCCGCTCAAAAACATAAGGACCTGCATTCATAACCAATACATCGATTCGCCCCCAACGGTTCATTGTTTCTAATGCGATTCTCCTTAAATCCTCTTTCTTTGTGATATCCCCACGCACAAACTGAAGTTGTCCAACATAAGTAGACCACTCCTCTTTTATTGCCTCCATTCCCTCTTCACTCCGATAGTGTACGGTGACCGAAAATCCATCACGTAATAGCCTCTCAGTCACTTTTTTTCCTAACCCTTTTGAACCAGCTGTTATCAATGCGTGGCGCATTGGAACACTCCTTCATATTTATTAATTTCAACAATCATTAATTATATATATTATACTGATGAATCCATCTTTTTGTAAAAACTCTTGCTCCATTGACCCAAACTCAAGATAAAATTTAATAATTTTGACAATTTAGTAGCATTTTACTCAACTTTCCCAATTTCCATTTCAGTTTTGTTATACTAAAATTAGGAAAATATCTTCACACTTATGAGGAGGTTTGAAACTATGTCTGTTCATTATCAAACAATTCTTGTTGCTGTAGATGGGTCAGAGGAAGCTAGACGGGCTTTAAAGAAGGCAATTATGTTATCTATTGAGCATACTGCGAAATTACTTATAGTTCATGTGGTAGATACAAGGACCTTTGCTGCTGTTGAACATTATGATAGACTAATATTTTCCGATGCAGAGAAATATGCGGAAGAATTGTTAACGGACTATAAGGAACAGGCTATGGATGCAGGCGTTTCTGATGTTACAATGATCATTGAGTATGGATCTCCTAAAGTGAAGATTTCAAAAGATGTGGCAAAAAAATATGAAGTGGACTTAATTATCACCGGTGCAACGGGCTTGAATGCAGTGGAACGTTTTCTTATTGGTAGTGTTTCCGAATATATTGCAAGGCATTCCCGGTGCGATGTCCTCATTGTCAGGAAAGACTAATGGAAATAAGAAAAGCGGAAACGCCTATGGTCACGAGCGTAGGGCAGTGGAGGAATGACAACCGAAGTCCGCTCTTTGACTTCGGTTGTCACTTCCGAA
>NZ_JAHQCS010000118.1 GCF_019042215.1 Evansella tamaricis
ATAGTGTTGCTGGAATTCCCTCACACGCCTTGTGGTGAAATCTCCGTAATAGTCTGTTACGGTTATATTACCAAATCCGATTCGATTTAACTTATGTTTCAGTTCTATTATAAGCGGGTGCCTATCTCCCAACTGAAATATTAATTCAGAGTACCCTAATTCCAACTCAGATAAGATCTGTGTTTTTACATCGTCATCGTTTATTGTCTCTAAACTAGCGTATGAAGTGCCAATATTAATTAAACAGAAACAAATTAAAACTGATAATAAGAAACTTAGGTTAGTTATTTTAAACACTATCTTATCACCTCCTTATAATATTATTCTTTTACATTATCATTTTTCTAATAAATATTTTCAAGGAGTGTTACAAAAATGTAATCAAATTTTATCGAAAATTGTGGATGTAAATTATGATAATAAAGTCGAAAAATGGAATTATTTAAAATATTATTTAGTTTTTTGTCAGAAATTATAAACAAATTATGTTATAATTTTTCTACTAAAAAACTATAAAGAGAAGAGAGGGGAAAGTATGTCAAATGAGAGAACATCGCTGAATCGAACTCTAAAACCGCACTGGGTTTGGGCGATTGCCCTTGGTTCATCTATTGGGTGGGGGGCTTTTGTACAACCTACTAATTGGATGTCATCTGCCGGACCGCTAGGAGTTATAATAGGCTTTGTTATAGGGGCGCTACTCATGATGTTGATTGCTGTGAGTTACGGATTTTTAATTCGTAATTTCCCAGTTTCTGGGGGAGAATTCGCCTATGCATATATAAGCCTTGGAAGAACGCATGCTTTTATTTGTGGATGGTTTTTAACATTAGGATATATATGTATTGTTGCGTTAAATGCTTCTGCACTTGCATTATTGTTTAAATACGTGTTTCCTGGATTAGTACATAACTTACAAATGTACCAGATGGCAGGTTGGGATGTGTATTTCGTTGAAGTAATAATTGCATCAATAGGATTAATAATATTTACATTTATGAATATCAGAGGTACGGTTATTTCTGGAAGAATGCAATTTATTTTCTGTACGATAATGTTACTTAGTGTTTTTTCTTTGACTTTACTTGTAGGAGTATCCCAAAGTACAGGTATTGAAAATCTTCAGCCATCATTTCACCCAGAGGTTTCAATTTTTGCAGCTATAATTTCTATAGTGGCAATAGCACCATGGGCATATGTAGGGTTTGATAATGTACCACAAGCAGCAGAAGAATTTAACTTTTCTTCAAAAAAAGCATTTGGCCTCATTATTTTTGCTCTTATTGCTGCTGCATTTCTGTATATCTTAATGATAATTGCAACTGCAATGACCCAACCATGGTTACGTTTAGTTGAGGGGCAACACTTATGGGGAACTGGGTCAGCTATACAGGAAGTGCTAGGACCTATTGGCTTGATTATATTAGTTGTAGCTGTGTTCATGGGGATATTTACAGGTTTAAATGGATTTATTATTTCATCAAGCCGTTTGTTATTTGCTATGTCACGAGCCAAAGTAATGCCATCTCATTTTGGAAAACTTCATCCCATATATAATACTCCATATATTGGGATTATATTTACAGCAACAATAGCTTTATTTGCTCCATGGTTTGGGCGAGAAGTATTATTATGGATTGTAGAGATGTCATCAATTGGTGTATCAATAGCCTTTTTATACACATGTTATACAGCATTTTATCATTTCAGATGGTCAAAGGACTTAAAATTTAATCCAGCTAAACATGTAATAGCACCAGGGAAAAAAGTTCTTTCATTAATAGGAATTCTTGCTAGTCTAACGTTTATAGGCTTATTGTTAATTCCAGGTTCACCAGCATTTCTCGGTATTGAATCCAGAATTGCACTCATTGCATGGGTAGTTTTAGGTGTGGTATTCTATTTCGGAAAGAGAAAAGAGTTTAATGCGATCCCTGAAGATGAATTAAATTTTTTAATACTAGGTAAGAAGAAAGTTGATATTAGAGAAAAAGTAAATATTGATTAATTTATAAAAAAGGGGTCTATATCATGGACACCCTTTTTTTGGTGATTATTAAATTTAGTCCTTATGTTGTGATATAATGAACTACTGTGAATGGAGTAATAATTTTTAAGGTTTCCTGTTTTAATTAACATTATTACAATTCTAAAATGTATTATACAAAACGAAGAAAATATTAGATTATTGGAAAGGCTGTATATAATGAAAAAAGTAAAAATTCTATTTTATATATATCAAATGGGTGCCGGTGGAGCTGCCAGGACACTTCTAAATATTATTAACAATCTAGATCGCAGCAAGTTTATCCCTGTCTTAGTTACGTTAAACTTTGATGGTTCGTATGAAAAGGAAGTTAAAGAGGATGTTGTTTTTATTAAACTCCCTACTAAACGGTTAAGTAAGTCCATTTTCCAACTCTCAAAAATAATAAGGGATGAACAAATTGATATTGTGTTCAGCACTATCCCCAGAGTAAATACAATTGCGATTGTTGCAAACAAACTCTCTTTTTCCAAGGCGAAAAATGTTATTAGAGAAGCTGATAATTTGGGAGGTACATGGAAAACCAATCTTCAATTATTAGGTTTTGGTTTAGTATACAAGCTTTCCAGTCAAATTGTCTCCTTGTCTGAGGGGGTTAAAGACAATTTGATTAAGCGCTATAAAATTAAGCCGAAAGACATAGAAGTGATTTACAACCCGGTTGATGTAGAGAGTATTACCGAAAAAATTTCTAGCGGGAGAATGAATCCGGAAGATGAAAATTTATTTGATACAACGGATAAAATTATTATAACTGCCGGACGATTGGTGGAGCAAAAGGATCAGAAGACATTATTAAGTGCATTTGCTAAAGTGAACCAAGAAATTCCAAGTCGTCTTATTATCCTTGGGGAAGGCCCATTAGAAGACAAGTTAAAACAGCAGGCTAAAGAATTAAATGTATTTGAGAGAGTCCATTTTATCGGCTTTAAGAACAATCCTTATATTTACTTTCAAAATGCTGATCTTTTTGTCTTATCCTCAATTCATGAGGGGTTTAGCCATGTCATAGCTGAGGCACTTGCGACAGGAACCCCAGTTGTTTCGACGGATTGTCTTTCAGGCCCATCCGAGGTTTTAAACAAAGGGGAATACGGAGATCTCTGTGAAGTGGGAAATATAGAGGAAATGGCAGAAAAAATGACTGGTGTTCTCTCTCTAGAAGAAAATAATTTGGAAAAACGTATTGCAATGGGCTATACACGTGCTCAACATTTTGACGCCAAAAAAATAGTAAAAGAGTATGAATCTATTTTTCTCAATAGTGCAGTGAAGTAAATGGAATGAAGTTTCAGCGAAGGAGGTGTCAAGCAATGTCTGACACCAAAAAAGTGGTCCATCTTACAACGGTCCATCATCCATTAGATCCGAGAATTTACTATAAACAATGCCTTTCTTTAAAAAATGCCGGTTATGACGTGACACTGATTGCAACAGAAGGACAAGAAGTTATTAAAGAAAGTATAATTAAAGTTATTTCATTAAAAAAATACCGAAACAGATTTCAGAGAATGATCGTCTCAACTATAGATGCATATAAAAAAGCACGAAAAATAAACGCGGATTTTTATCATATTCATGATCCGGAGCTACTACCTGTAGCATGGGTGCTTAAAAAGAAAGGGAATATCGTCATCTACGATATTCACGAAGATTATGAAACAAGCATTAATCAAAAAGAGTATATACCAAAGCTTGTCAGGAAGGTTACAGCAAAAATGTACTCATTCCTTGAAAAAGCTTTATCCACTAAATTCGAGCTATGTCTTGCAGAAAAGTATTATCAGGAAAAATATCCAAAGGGGGTATGTATATTAAATTATCCATTACTAAACGAAAAGTTAATCAACCATCAACCAGTAACAAATCCAGTTGAAAGTAAAGTAATTTATACCGGAAACATTACGGTGGACCGTGGTGCTTTGATCCACGCGAAACTTCCACTCATACATGAAGATCTTTCCGTTGAAATGATCGGGAAGTGTCCACAGCAACTGGCAAATAAAATGTTTGAGATAGTAGAGGATAAAAAAAATCACATATCTATAGAAGGAATTGGACACTTTGTCCCCAAAGATGTGATTGAAGAGAAGTATGTTAATACCCGATGGTTAGCTGGAATTGCATTGTTTCCACCGACAGAGCATTATATGAAAAAGGAATTGACCAAGTTTTTCGAATATATGAGTGCAGGAATTCCAATTTTGTGCTCCGACTTTCCCATATGGAAGGGATTTGTTGAAAAGTACAACTGTGGAATTGCTGTTAATCCTAATGATAAAGAAGAGATTAAGGATGCAATTCAATATTTATTAGAAAACGAGAATGAGGCACTTCAAATGGGCAACAATGGTAAAGAAGCCGTTGTTATGACATTAAACTGGAAAATTGAAGAGGCTAAACTGATTACATGGTACGAAGAACTGGGGAAAGAATTGGATTTGAAATTACTTACATCAAGTGGATAGAAGAATGGTGGTGAACGGTGTGAAGGAAGAAGGATTGGAACTTGTTTCCATTATCACACCTGCTTATAATTCGGAGAAATTTATAAGCGATACGATTGAATCCGTAATTAATCAAACACATAGAAATTGGGAAATGATAATAGTAGATGACTACTCCACTGACGGGACAGTTGATATTATTAATAAATACCAATCGTCTGATTCAAGAATTAAACTGATACAGTTAGAACAAAACAGTGGACCTGCTATTGCTAGAAATACAGCAATTCAACACGCAAAAGGAAGGTATTTAGCATTCCTTGATAGTGACGATCAATGGTTATCAGAGAAATTGGAAAAACAAATAAGGTTTATGAAGGATAAACAAATTGCCTTTTCTTTCTCTAATTATTTTTTATTAAATGAAGAGGGAGAGGAAATTGGATCAATTGATGATGCCCCTCAAATAGTCAGTTATCAGCAGCTATTGAAACATAATATGATTGGTTGCTTGACGGTTATGATTGATAAAAACAGGACAGGGGAAGTGAAAATGATGGACATTCGTTCCAGGCAGGATTATGTCCTTTGGCTTTCTTTGTGTAAGAGGGGATTTCAGGCATTTGGAATCCAAGAAAAATTAGCAAAGTACCGGGTAGTTGAAAACTCCCTTTCAAGCAATAAGATAAAAATGGCTAAACAGAATTGGAAAGTGTATCGGGAGATAGAAAAACTTAGTTTACTAAAAAGTGGTTGGTATTTCTTCAACTACCTTTACTTTAAATTTAAGAAATACGGAACGAAGTAAATTTAGCTTTTCATTGATTTAATAAAAAATATAGTTGTATTGTTCTTATGAAAGGGTAATGTAGTATATTTAATATTTTCGGTTTAATCACCTATTGTATTGTTTACGAAATTGAATGGCGGTGTTAATGATTCTATGCGCGTATATTTGAAAGAAATGCTAAAGAGGAAGGACCTTTTATTTTATCTTGTGAAATCAGGACTGAAGGCGGAAAATCGTAATAGTTATTTAGGTTATTTTTGGTGGTTATTAGACCCATTGTTAAATGTAGCAATTTACTACACATTAATGGGTGTTTTATTAGGTAGAGCCGACCGTGTTGAAAACTTTGCTGTTTTCCTCGTAATTGGTTTAGTTGGATGGCGTTGGATGAATACAAGCGTAAATACATCTGCAAAAGCTATTATGAAATACTCATCCATTATTAATCAAGTGTATTTACCAAAATCATTATTTCCTATAGCGACTACATTTACACAAACCTTTAACTTTGTGTTTGGTCTTATTATTATAGCTATCTTTTTGTTAATTTTTGGAGTTACTCCTGGCTGGCAAGTTGTTTACTTACCATTTATTATTTTGGTTCAATTGTTATTTTTATTAGCTATTAGTTTATTTGTTTCCTATATTTGCGTGTTTGTTCGTGATATTGATAATATCCTTTCACACATTTTGCGAATATTCTTCTATGCTTCCCCGATTATTTGGGAGGGTGGGAGATTGCTGCAAGCGGAAGGGCTGCAGCAATATGCTTGGATATTTGAAATTAACCCAGTAGCGATTATTCTGGATTCATACAGAGCCGTACTCATGTGGCAAACGAATCCGCAGTTTGTGGGTTTAGGTGTTATAGCATTTTTATCTATTGCATCAATATTCTTCATGTTACGTCACTACCATAAAAATGAGTATAAAATTATTAAAGCACTATAAATGAGGTTTTATTATGTCAAATATACAAAGTAACCAAAATTTAGATTTTTCCGGTCAGAGAGAGATAGTACTTCAGGCAAAAAATCTTGGAGTCTCCTTTCATTCTGGATTCCATACGGATGATTATAAGTCTCATGTGATTAATTTTTTTAAAAGAAACAAAGAAAAAGTGGAAAATAAGATTATTTGGCCGTTAAGGAATATTGATATTACAGGATATAAAGGCGAAATTCTAGGAATTATTGGTTCAAACGGATCTGGAAAGACGACTCTTTGCAAGATGATATCGGGTATTTTACGTCCCGATGAAGGGGAATTATTTGTCGATGGGAAAGTTTCAGCTCTATTTTCTTTAGGGATGGGTTTTAATAAGGAATTGACAGGTAGAGAAAATGTTTATTTAAATGGAATGATGCTTGGAGTTGAAAAGAAAAAAATTCATGAATTCATTGATGATATTCATGAGTTTTCTGGTTTGGGTGATTTTCTTGATCGACCAATGAAAAGTTATTCCAGTGGAATGAGAGCACGTCTTGGTTTCAGCGTCGCAGCCCATTTAGAGCCTGAAATATTAATTCTAGATGAAGCACTTAATACGGGGGATGCTGCCTTTGGAAGAAAAGCAGCTGCTAAAATGAAGGAGCTTGTAGAAAAAGCGAAAATGGTCATCTTAGTTACCCATAGTCTCAGGTTTGCTAGAAAAAATTGTGACCGGCTAATCTGGCTGGATAAAGGTGTCATCAGACAGGTCGGTAAGCCAAAGGAAGTCATTGAAAACTATCAAGCAACAGTACCTAAACAAAAGCCAAAGAAACGGCAAAAGTTAGAATTGAAGAAAACGGATACTAAAGTGAAAGACAGTACAGTTGTTAAGGCTATGAACATGAGTGTTGCTTATGAAATAAAAAGAGAAAAATACTGGGCACTTAAAGACGTTAACTTTGAAATTAAAGAAGGTGAAGTGGTAGGTATTATAGGGCATAACGGTGCTGGAAAAAGCACGTTGTGTAGAGTACTTACTAAAATTCTGGCACCCGATGAAGGGGAAATTGAACTTCATGGAGAAACAACAGCATTGTTAGGTTATGGTACTGGCTTTAATGCACAGTTAACTGGTACAGATAATATTTTCCTGAATGGGATGTTGCTGGGAATTTCAAAATATAGAGTGGAAAAGGATTATGATAAGATCGTGGAATTTTCCGAATTACAAAATGCGATAGATCGACCTGTGAAATCATATTCAAGTGGAATGCGTGCCAGACTTGGTTTCAGTATTGCTGCAACTTTACAACCTGATATATTTATTATAGATGAGGCACTGTCAACAGGTGATGCTGCCTTCAAACAGAAAGCAAGTGAAAAAATTCAGGATATGATGGAAAATGCAAAAGCAGTAATTATCGTCTCACACAGTATGAAATTTGTAGAGACAGTGTGTACTCGGGCTATTTGGATTGAAAAGGGGAAAATTCGTGGAGATGGTCCTGCTGAAGAAGTTGTTGAACAGTACAGAAAAGCAGTGGAAGTACAAAGAGATTCCGCTGGGAAAACTAAATGACCTGTTTAATTAGATTGGCGGTGTAAAGATGCTTAGAATGTTTAAAAAGTTAGTTGCTGGTATATTAGATTGGTTTATGTATAAGGTTCTTTCTACGAAACAGAAGCAATTAATTTCCAATCTTTTTACACAGGAGCAAAAAAATTTCATGAAGAAAACCATTAAGCCCGGGAAAAAAAGAGCTCAAGTAAGGAAGATCGAGCGGTTAAAATTTCGCATGTATAACCTTGGCTTTATTAATCGTGGCTTGAGTGATTTACAGTATCTGCTGGAAAATAGTGAAGATTCGTACTTGAGGAAACTTGCAGCATGGGAACTAGCTACTTACTATGCTAATCAATATACAGAAGAGAATGCAAAACAGTGCCTTTATTTCCTAAATGTAGCCACAAAAGGAGAGAAAGATATTGATCTTCTAAGAAGGTCTGCAATCTTAATGACAGAATGCTACGAAATCCTAGGTAATATTGAAGAAGGAAAGCAAGTATTAACTAAGCTTATTAATAAAAAGCCTCATGTTGATCTGTATCTTGCGAGGGCAAATATGGAGCCTTTATCCGAGGACAGAATTCCTTTTATTAATGAAGCATTAAAATTATTCAACATGGAAGAAATCAGCTTGCGACCGAATGAAAAACGTGTTCCGTATGACAGATTAATAACTAAAAACATTGCACAGGAAATTGATTCGGAATCAAAGGTTTCTATCATTATCCCAGCCTACAATGGGGAAGAATTATTAAGAACTTCTATAGAATCAATGTTAAACCAAACGTGGAAAAATATCGAGATTTTAGTAGTGGATGATTGTAGTAATGACGGTACGATAAATATAATCAAAGAATATGAATCAAGAGACCAGCGGATTAAGTTAATTCGTACAGGGATTAACGGTGGTGCCTATGTTGCCCGTAACCATGCACTGAAAGTCGCAAGTGGTGAATTTGTCACCATTAATGATGCGGATGATTGGTCACATCCCAGAAAAATAGAAGTACAGGTTAAACATCTGATATCCAACCCTAAAGTAATTGCAAATTTTTCTCAACAGGCAAGAGCAACAGAAAACCTTAGATTTTATCGAAGAGGTAAGCCTGGCATCTATGTTTTTGCTAACATGTCCTCTTTTATGTTCAGAAGAGAAGATGTCATGAAAAAATTAGGTTATTGGGATTGTGTCCGGTTTGCAGGAGATTCTGAATTTGTAAAACGAGTTAAAAAAGTGTTTGGTGAAAAGTCCATTTCAGAATTGCCCACTGCCCCATTATCATTTCAACGGCAATCTGAGTCATCCTTAACCAGTCACTCAGCTTTTGGATTCCCTGGATACTTTTTTGGAGTCCGTAAGGAATATGCAGAAGCACATGATTTTTATCATGATAATAATAAAGAAAACTTGCATTATGATTTTCCTCAAAGGAAAAGGCCGTTCCCAGTTCCGGAACCAATGTGGCCAAAACGGGATTTGAAACCGGACGGAATAAGACATTTTGATGTGATTATTGCATCTGAATTCAGACTGTTGGGCGGAACAAATATGTCCAATATAGAAGAGATAAAGGCACAAAAACAGATGGGACTAAATACTGGGTTAATTCAAATGTCACGTTACGATTTAAATTCTGTAGAAGTTATGAATCCTAAAGTGAGGGAACTTATAGACGGTGATAAAGTACAGATGATTGTCTATGGTGAAAAAGTAAGCTGTGATTTGCTTATCCTGAGACATCCACCAGCTTTACAGGTTTGGCAGGAATACATTCCTGATGTTGATGCCAAGAATATTTCAGTAATAGTAAATCAGCCGCCAAAGAGGGACTATAGTGGAGACGGTGATACACTTTACGATATCAGACTATGCGTTCAGCACCTAGAAAAATACTTTGGCCAAACAGGAATCTGGTATCCCATTGGCCCCTTAGTAAGGGAAACATTGGAGGACCATCATAAGGAAGAGTTGGATTCTATAAATTTAGCTGATGAAGATTGGGTCAATATTATAGATGTAAATGAGTGGAAGCGTATATCTAGACCATCACAAGGTGACAAAATAAAAATTGGCCGGCACTCACGGGATCAATATGTAAAATGGCCGGATGATCGCAAAAAACTCTTGTCAATATATCCTGACAGTAAAGAATATGAAGTTTATATTTTAGGTGGGGCAAAAGCTCCAAAGAAGGTGCTCGGTCAATTACCAGAAAATTGGTGTGTTAATGAGTTTGGTGAAATGCATCCCAAAGATTTCCTCTCAGATTTAGATGTATTTGTTTACTTTACTCATCCTGACTGGGTTGAAGCTTTTGGCAGGGTTATATTCGAAGCCATGGCAGTGGGAGTACCTGTTATTATTCCACCTGTTTATAAAGAATTGTTTGGCGAGGCAGCCATTTATGCGGAACCTCATGAAGTGAAAAAGGAAATAGCTAAATTAATGGATAACCCAGAATACTATCAATCTCAGGTGGAAACAGCCTTAGTATTTGTAGAAAAACAATTTGGATATTCAAAGCATGCATCGAGATTGGAGGGCTTCTTACATGGATAGAAACAATGTTGGTGACGATGAACCCCTAATCAAAAATAAAAAAGATGAGTACTTGCTTATTGAGATTAATAAGGTGGAAGAAGAAATAACTAGAGAAAAAGAAAAAAATAAAGAGCTTTTTATTGAACTTAATTCATTGAAACTGGAATTTGAAACTCTAAAACAAAGTTCATGGTGGAAATTCTTAAGAAAGACAAAAAAAGGTGTTTCTTTTATAAAGAAATTAGTACTTTGTCTAATTGGGAAGAAAAGCTGGTATGAATTAAGAATATCAGGAAACCCCAAAAGTGCTGAAAAACGTATTAAAAAAATTAAATATAGTCTCTATGAGTTAGGTTTTACTAAGAAAGCTCTTGAAGAACTAGATAATTTAGTATTAAACTCTAATAACTTTTATTTAAGACGGTTAGCTGCTTGGGAACTAGCATTATGGCATGCCAATCAATATTCTAGAGAAAGTTCAGAGAAGTGTTTAAAATACCTTAAGACAGCAATGATTGGAGAAAAGAGAAAAGACCCTATTAGAAGGTCATTGATACTAAAAGCCGAATGTTATGATTTGCTAGGGGAGAATGTCAAAGGAAAAGGATTATTGAAAAAAAGTTTAACTAAGGATCGGGATCGACATCCTGACCTTCTGTTAGCTTTGGCAAATTTGGAAGGATCAACTGACCGGCGACTATATTGGATCAATGAAGTATTTAAGACATATGGATTAACGAAAATCACTTTACACTCTAATAATAATTACTCTCAATATGACCAACTTACTACAGATCAAAAAGACATGGAACTCCAAGGGACACAGCCAAAAGTATCAATTATCATCCCCGTTTATAATGCTGAGAATGTAGTAAGTACTTCTATTGAATCACTTTTAGCGCAAACCTGGGAAAATATCGAACTTTTAGTAGTAGACGATTGTAGTTCCGATAATACTGTATCAATTATCGAAGATTACGTTAAAAAGGATCCTAGGGTCAAACTATATAGAACAAAAACAAATAGTGGAGCTTACGTTGCTAGAAATATAGCTCTGAAGGAAGCATCAGGGGAGTTTGTTACTATAAATGATGCTGATGATTGGTCACACCCGCAAAAAATAGAAACGCAAGTAAAACATTTAATTGAAAATAAGTCAAATGTTGCTAATACTTCCCAGCAAGCAAGAGCTACGGAAGATTTAAAACTCTATCGAAGAGGAAAGCCGTTATACCTGTTTACTAATTTATCATCGTTAATGTTTCGAAGGGAAAAAGTAATGGATAAATTAGGATATTGGGATCAAGTTAGATTTGGTGCCGATGGAGAATTCAAAAAGAGGTTAAAAATTATCTTTGGTGATAAAAGTGTAGTTGATTTACCAACGGGTCCATTATCATTTCAAAGGCAAACAGAAGGTTCTTTAACTGGGAATTCTGAATTCGGTTATCATGGTTTTTTTATGGGAGCAAGGAAAGAGTATCAGGATAGTTACAATTTTTTCCATGAGACAGCTGACAGTTTAAAATATGAATTTCCATCCGGTTTTCGACCTTTTCCTGTACCTGAACCAATGTTACCTGAGCGTCAAAAAGGCATTAGACATTTTGATGTAATTATTGCATCTGAATTTCGTCTTCTTGGTGGTACAAACATGTCTAACATTGAGGAAATTAAGGCTCAAAAGCAATTTGGACTAAAAACTGGATTGGTTCAATTAAATAGGTATGATTTCCAATCAGAGAAAGAAATCAATCCAAAGGTACGTGAGTTAATTGACGGTAATCAGGTACAGATGCTTGTTTACGGCGAAAACATAATCTGTGATGTTCTAATTATTAGACACCCACCAATTTTACAAGAATGGCAAAAGTATGTTCCAAATGTGAAAGCAAAATCAGTTAACGTGATAGTCAATCAGCCACCTAAAAGAGAGTACAGCGAAAATGGGAAAATCTTATTTAAAATAGAGCAGTGTGTTAAGAACGTAATGGAGTACTTTGGAAGTTCAGGTAAATGGTACCCTATCGGTCCACTAATCAGGGAAACATTAGAGGAGCATCATGCACATGAGCTTAAATGTATCAAGCTATCTTCAGAGGATTGGGTTAATATAATTGACATAAATGAATGGAAGAGAACCAAACGACCAAATCCTACCTCGAAGATAAAAATTGGAAGACATTCCCGTTCCCAATATGTAAAATGGCCATCCACCAGTGAACAATTACTAAGCATATATCCTGACGAGGATGAATTTGAAGTCCATATACTGGGTGGAGCGTCAGTTCCAGAAAGTTTACTTGGATATCTTCCAAAAAATTGGCACGTGCTAGAATTTGGACAAGAAGAGCCGAAGGAGTTTTTAGCTAAACTAGATGTATTTGTTTATTATACACATCCTGACTGGGTAGAGGCTTTTGGGCGAGTCATTTTTGAAGCGATGGCCGTAGGAGTTCCTGTAATAATCTCTCCAGAATATAAAAACTTATTTGGAGAGGCGGCAATTTATGCAGAACCCCATGAAGTTAAGCCTAAAATTAGAGAACTAATGAAGGACGATAGGTTTTATCGTTCGCAAGTCGAAGCAGCTTTTAAATATGTAGAAGAGAATTTTGGATACACAAAGCATGCAAAGAGGATTGAAAAATTAAGACAGGATCAAGGAACCCTTGCTTTGGAATAGCATAGGAGCTGGTCATTTGAATAACAAATCAAACGTGAAAAATGGAAGTGAAACAGAAATGTTTAATGACCAAGAGGAAAACATTAGAAGCAAAAGTGAAAGTGATGAGGATCTTATTATCTTAATGAAAAAGAGGGCAAATTTAAAAGAATTGCAAGTTGAAAATAAGAAGATGGAAAAAGAACTAAATCGCTTAAGAAAAAGTAAGAAGTGGAAGTATTCCGCACCGATCCGAAAACTCTTATACTTAAAAACGATACTTAATCCAACGAACTATAAAGCCTTGGTAGAAGAAAAAAAGGCTCTACAGTTAGAATTAATTAAAGTAAAAGAAGAACTATTCAAAAGTCAAGAGAAAAATGAGCTAGAAAAAGAACGTTATGAGACTTTATTGGGTAAAGAAAGTGAACGAATTCATAAAGAAATAAAGGGGTCAAAAGAAGACGGAAGCTTTTTTGAATATATTGACAAACTAATCTTTACTAAAAGAAGTGAAGAAAATAAATATAACAAATCACTTGAGTATGCAGCCAAGCTTTATAAGAGCGAGAGAAATGATTATAAACATCTAGCTTATAATAACGTGCTAAAGGGCCTTAAATTAGAAGATGTTCCAGAGTTTATTGTAAGAGAAACAGAGTCGAATAATTTAGAAAGCTTGAATGAGTTAGCCTCGTTCAGGGCCCTTTTAACCCTCAGATTAATAAAAAGACAATTAGGGGAACATCTCCCTGAATGGGAGTTAGATCATAAATTAGTTGCCTATAATTTTGTAGATAATCTAGGTTTAAAGAGACCTTGGCGCTCGGATATGAGGTACGAACATCATGAGTTACCTCTTCGAGAAGGAATTGTTATTAAGCCACTTGAGGGAGCTGGATCAAGAGGAGTATACCTTGTATTTCAAGATAAGAAAATTCAGGATATAAGAAGGTCAAGGGTATTAAAAAACTTTGAGGAATTAAAAGAAAGTATGAAAAAAGACCTTTCTCTCAATTGGGTATATAAAGATGAGTGGATTATAGAAGAATTAATAATGGAAGATATTAATACAACTACCCAAGCTAGGGATATAAAATTCTATTGTTTTTATGGTAAAGTTGCTTTAGTACTTGAAATAGTACGTTTTCCAGAATTGCGCTATTGTTGGTGGTTACCGACTGGAGAAACAATTAGTACTGGTAAATACGAGGATAACTTATTTGTGGGAAGCGGAATATCCGATAATGAGATTAAAATGGCAGCTGATTTAAGTATAAAGATTCCAGCTCCTTTCATTAGGATAGATTTTTTAAGGTCTGACGGGGAGTTAGTTTTTGGAGAATTTACTCCGAAACCAGGGAATTATGATGAATTTAATAATAATATTGATGTAATGCTTGGACAATACTTTTTAGATGCAGAATCTCGTCTGTATTCAGACTTACTTAGCGGTAAGATTTTTAGTCAATATAATAATTTTTATCAACCAAAAAAGTAAGTGTTATTTTGATTTATTGATCATTTTAGGAGGCAGGATTATGGAAAAGAATAGTGTCACCTGGCTTCCCCATTTAACCAGTGAAATAGTCGCTGACGCACGTGGGCAAGAACTGGATGCATATGCTGTAGCTTTAGAAGGATGGCGCAGAGGGTTAACCCTGAAATGGCATGTTAAAGACTCTGATAAATTTAATGAAATAAAAACTTGGTATGTTGATAAACCAGGAAAGCTTTTTTCACTAAGCGATAATGTCAAAACTCATTATTTTTTCAGAACACGCGGTGATAAAGTAAGTAATGAAGCGGTTGAAATCGGTATGGATAAAGAAAAGACAAAACGCTATTTAGCAGATGCAGGTATCCCAACACCAACAGGGAATAGATTTACTGATAGCGCCCTTAGTGATGAGAATATATTAGAATATGCATCCAAAATAGGTTTTCCAGTTGTTTTAAAACCTATTGATGGTAGTTATGGACGAGGTGTAATTACAAACATAAAAGATGATGAGGAATTAATCAAGTCTATAACTTATCTAAGAACCGAACTAAATTACTCAGATGTAATCTTAGAGAAGTTTATATCTGGTGAAGAATACCGAATTTATGTAGTTGGAGAGCAAGTTGTGGCTGCAATTCACCGTATTCCGGCAAATGTTATCGGTAATGGGAATAATACAATCAAGGATTTAATAACTAAAAAAAATGAAGAGAGAAGTAGAAATCCACGACTGTATAGCTGTCCAATAAAGATTAACAAAGAAATGGAGCAGTTTATTAATAAATCTGGATATTCTCTTGAAAGTGTTCCAGGTAATGGAGAAACAGTATTTCTTACGAATAAAAGTAATATCTCTATAGGCGGAGATCCCGTTGATGTACTAGATATAATTCCTGATAATGTTAAGGAGACAGCAGTAAATGCAGTAAACGCTATTCCAGATTTATCCCATGGAGCTGTTGACCTTATTATTGAGGAACAAGGAAATGATATAAAAGGAATCATACTGGAACTGAACCCAACTGCACAAATTGGGTCTTTACTTTTTCCTATGAAAGGGTATGCACGTGATGTTCCTGCAGCTATTATTGACTACTACTTTCCAGAAACAGCAAATGTGAAAACAGATAAAGAAAAGATTTACTTTGACTTTCAAGAGATTATCGAACCATTAGTTTCACGGACAGCAACTACGGTCACAGTTTCGGCAGCTCCAGTTGGAAGTATAATTGCAAAAAAGTATATTGTATCAGGAGAAGTACAGAACATTGATTATCACCGAGGATTAAGAAAGCAGGGACTTGAGAGGCGCTTAAGTGGATATGTAACTAACCAAGAAAATGGAAATATAGAAATTGTTGTTTTAGGTATAGACAAAAATGTCATAGATGAATTTAAAACAACGATAACAGATGATCTAGAGAGGTCCAAAGTTTATGAGATAATTGAGGAATTATGGGATGAACCTGTTAAGGTTGGTTTTGAAGTGAAAGGTAATCTTAAAAACCAGTTGGATCAATTAAATATAATGAAACTACAATTAGATTATTTACGTAAGGAAGTGAGGAAAGCGGAGAGACAATACAAAAAGTATTATCGTAGCTTTTCGTGGCAAATAACAATGCCTATTAGAAAAATATATGATCTTTTCAAATATATTAGACGATTTTTTTAAAAAAAATTATCGTAAATTTTCTATTTAAAACAGGAGGTAGTATTTAATGAATAATAAACCTTCGATTACTCTTCCACATCTCACAAATGATATTGTTTCTAGTGCCAGAAAAACTAAGTTGTGTGCATACTCAGTTGCACTAGAAGGTTGGCGGAGAGGTCTGAAATTAAAATGGCATACTGTAGATTATGAAGCTTACAATGAGATGATTACATTTGGAGTAAATCCTCCAGGAAGGCTATACTCTTTAAGTTCTACAGAGAGGACACATTACTTCTTCAGAACAAGAGGTGACAAAGTAACCAATGATGCAGTTGTAATTGGTTCTGATAAGGACGAAACAAAGTTATATTTGTCAAGAGCAGGTGTTCCTGTGCCAAAGGGAAAAAAGTTTTTAAAAGAGGACCCTGATGAGGTCATTATGAATTTTGCTGAAACCCTTGAATTTCCCTTGGTTCTTAAACCAACTAGTGGTAGTCTAGGTAACGGAGTAGTAACAAATATTAAAGATATGGTCGGACTGAAAAAAGCAATTTCTTACGTCCGCTATGATCTTGAGTACCATGAAGTAATCTTAGAACGGTATGTTCCAGGTGAGGAATACAGAGTATATGTTGTAGGAAATAATGTAGTTGCAGCCTATAATCGCTTACCAGCAAATATTATTGGTGATGGTTCTCATACCATTGAAGAATTGATTGAACTGAAAAATTTGGAGCGTAAAAAAAATGCCAGATTATTTAGCTGCCTTATTGAAATTGATAACGAGGTATTAGATTTTATACAATCATCTGGTTACACTTTGGAGAGTATCCCAGAAAAAGGAGAAAAAATACTCTTGAGAGAAAAAACAAATGTCTCAGCGGGAGGAGATCCAATTGATGTGACAGATAACCTTCCCAATGAGTTAAAGGAAATTGCGATCAATGCAGTAAAGGCAATACCAGGTCTTCATCATGGTGGTGTTGATATCATTGTAGATATTGAAAAACCAATAGAAAATTCTGCTGTTGTTATTGAACTTAATCCGACTGCACAAATTGGTGGAATTTTATTCCCTATGAAAGGTCGTGCCAGGGATATTCCAAAAGCAATCATTGATTATTATTTCCCTGAAACAATTGGTATCAATGCTGGAAAATCGAAGTTTTATTTTGATTTTAACACCGTACTTGAACCCTTATCAAGCCGTTCTGCAGTAGAGGTAGAGGTTCAAAATGCTCCAATGGGGAAAGTTTACGTTAAAAAATATATAGTAGCAGGGTTTGTACAAAGGGTGGGTTTCCACCAATGGTTACGAAAAGAAGCGTTAGACAGAGGGTTACACGGATTCATTAATAAACTTTCTAATGATAATATAGAAATTGTTGTTGCTGGTACAGATAAGGAAACAGTAAAGAATTTCCGAGAAGTTATAAAAATGTCAAGTAAAGCTGAAATTAAAAAAATCACAATTGAATCATATAGGGAACCTCTAAAAGTTGGGTTTGAAATTTATGAAGGGTATAATCCGGCAATCCTGAGATCAGTAGAATCTACCATAAGGAAAATGGAAAAAGATTTATTAAAATTAGATAAGCAAAAGATTAAGTTTGAAAAAGAAAAAGAAAAGATTGTAAAAAGTAGAACATGGCAATTGATGATTTCAGTAAGAAAAATGTGGAGATTTTTTCATATAAAATAATTCAAAAGAAAAAAGTATATGAGAAAAGAGGTATTTTTTAACATGACTGATAAAACGAATAAAATTACCTTAGCGGCAACAGGTGATATATTATTACATGACCGTTTATATAAAAAGGCTAAAATTAAAAATGGACTAGGGTATGATTTTAGTGAATTATTGAAAGAAGCTGAACCTTTATTTAAGATTGGCGACCTTACAATTGTAAACCAGGAATCAATTATTGGGGGAGAAGAATTAGGTTTATCTAATTATCCGCGATTTAACAGCCCGATTGAAATAGGATATAAATTAAAGGAATTTGGAGTCGACATTGTAAACTTAGCAAACAATCATGTATTGGATAGAGGAGAAGTAGGTTTATTAAAATCAATAAAAAACTGGAACGAAATTGGACTACCTTATGTTGGTGCATATTGTTCTAAAGAAGATCAAGAAACAGTTCGTATATTCCATAAAAATGGATTAAGGGTATGTTTTCTATCTTATACAAAAAGAATGGCAGGTGTCAAAATTCCTCACAATAAAGCTTATTTAGTAGACAGCTTTGAAGATGCAAGTGTTGGAAAGGTAAAAAAACGAATAGAACAAATAAAGAGCCTAGATGTAACGGATGTTATTGTACTTTCAGTACATTTTGGAAAAGAGTACCATATGTTACCAACATCTGATCAGATTGAAATATCAAATACATTATCCGATGCAGGAGCTGATATTATACTAGGTCACCATCCTCATGTCTTACAGCCACCAAATTATATATGGAATTCTAGAGGTAAGGAAACATTTGTTATTTATTCTCTAGGTAATTTCTTTTCCGGACAAAAAGGGATAAATCGACAAATTGGTGCATTCTTTACAATTGATATTGAAAAAGCAAGTATGGATTCTCAAATAAAAATAGGTAATCCTACAATTAAATTAACCTATGTAGATAGTTGTGATAAAAAAACATATAAAATACATTTATTGGAAGATGTAGTTAAGGGACAGGAAAAAATTATAACCCATGTTGGGGAATTTAGGTCACAGGATGTATATGATAAAATGATTAACCATATGAGAAAGTGGATACCTGATTTAAATATTTCTTAAAAAAATAAAGATATTATAGCGAGGGATGTAAATAATGCAAATTTATAAAGATGAGTGGTTACCTAATTTGAAAGACTCCGTTCCAGTAGAAGCGTTCGGATATACAGTAAGTATGTATAGTATTGCATTAGAGGGTTGGAGAAGAGGTCTTAATTTAAAGTTCATAAATAAAAACAGACGCAAGTCAGAAATAGAGTATTCTTTGGAGTTTAATGGTAAAGAACGTAAGTTTTCTGTTACTAGGGGAGATCTAGTCCCAAAAGAGGCAATAAAAGTATGTATTAATAAAGACCTAACTAAAAAATTATTAATTGAATCGAATGTCCCTACTCCTGAAGGAGAAGTTTTCGAAAAGGAAGTTGAAGATAATGAAATTATAGAATTTGCAAAAAAGTTAGGATTCCCGGTTGTAATTAAACCTTCAAATGGCACAGGCGGAGCCGGAGTTATTGCAAATATAAAGGACGAAATTGAATTTAGAGATTCCCTAATATATGTTAGACATGAACTGAATTTTCCAAAGGTAATAGTTGAAAAATTTTACAATGGAGAAGATTATAGACTTTATGTTATTGGAAATGAGGTTACAGGTGCCTTTAAAAAAATTCCAGCTAATGTTATCGGGGATGGCGAAAATACTATTAAGACCCTCATAAAAATTAAAAATGAACAACGGAATAATACACCTGCTTTGCACAAAAGAACAATTAAGATTGATAAAGAATTGCATAACATGTTAAAGTCACAAAATTATACACTAGAGAGCACTCCTACGATCGGGGAACAAGTGTTCCTCAAGTCTAAAAATAATGTCTCCGCAGGTGGTGATTCAGTAGACATTACTGAAGAATTAACAGATGAAATAAAAAAAATCGCTATAAAAGCATCTAATGCTATTCCTGGTTTAGTTCAGTGTGGAGTAGACATGATTGTTGATAATGCTAATAATTCTGGAGTAATTCTTGAAGTTAATTCTAGGCCACATATTACAGCACACTTATTTCCGTGGCATGGTCAAGCTCGTGATATACCAAAGTCTATAATTGATTATTACTTTCCAGAGACAAAAGATATGAGTTTGGAACAACAAAATTTGTTCTATTTTGATTTCAAACATATTTTTGATACATTCCAATCTGGAATAGCAAAAGAGATTACTATACCGAAAGTTCCAAGTGGAGTTATTCTTTCGAAAATCTTTCACCTTATAGGAGACCTTAATAAAGTTTCATACTGTAAATGGATAAGGAAAACCTGCCGAGATTTACACTTGAATGGTTCGGTGCAATATACCCAACATGGTGTGGATATTGTTGCTTCGGGTTCTTTCGAATCAATTTCTAAAATATCAGAAATTTTAAAGGGCGATTCACCTCAAAATACTTTGGTTAAAAGTGTCGAGGAGTGTGATTGGACTAAACCAGTAAAAATTGGTTTTGAAATAAATGAGGAATATAAATCAGGAGAAAATGTGGATAGTAATACTGAAACTAAAATAAAATATCTCAGGGATGGATACTTTCCATTAAAAATATCTGAAAAAACTAATAAGAGTAAAGGAAATAGTAAGAGTAAAACTATAAAAAAAGAAAGAAAAAATTTAAATGAAGATTATTATAAAAAGAAATATAATATGGTTATAAAAAGCACAAGCTGGAGGATAACAAAACCCTTAAGATTTTTTGGGAGATTGATAAAGAAAATTAAAAATAATTAATCTACCAATAATGTAAGGAGTAGAAGGTAAGGTTATACTAGCGTACTATAAATAATTAGTATCCTTTCGTAAATATTAGATAAGGGGAGCCTATACATGGATATTGGTATAATGACAAATTTCAATAAACCAACCAAATTAGCTGAATTAACTTCATTAGTATGTAAAAGTTACAATATAGAAATTATCTATCTTACACCTAATGATATTGAAATTGATAGTGAAAAAGTTACTGGCAAAGTGTTCACCAATAATAAATGGAAGAAAGTAAGAAGAGATATACCTAAGTTTATTGATGTCGTACCTTATTGTTTCACTAAAAAAAATAAAAATGTTATGGATTATCTGCGTAATAAAACATATTTATCTGACGATAGGAGTAATACTATATCAAAAGAAAAATTACAAAATATTATCAAGTTAGATGATGAATTTTCAACATTGGTGATCCCAACACATCAAATAAATAAATATGATGATATTTTGCACTATTTAGACTTATACTCCACTATTGTAATGAAACCCTCTAAAGGATTACGTGGAAAAGGGATATATATATTGAGTAGTGACGATAATTCATATAACTTAGGGTACTTAACTGAAAAATATAAGTTATCTAATAAGGAGTTATTTGACGTATATGAAGATAAGATAAAAAACAAAGGATACATTCTACAAAAATATATCACTTCAAGGACTAAGCAGGGAGATCCTTTTGATTGTAGAATACATGTTGAAAAAAACGGTAATGGTGAATGGGAAAGTGCAAAAAATTACATTAGAATTGGTATTGGTCAAAAAGTTATTTCAAATGTTAATCAAGGTGGAGGAATAAGTGATCCAAAGGCTTTTCTAAAGGCTAATTTTGGTGATCAATGGGAAGAAATCAACTCTAAATTAAATGATATTGCTGTAACATTACCATATAAAATAGAAGAATTAAGAAAAACTCATATTATGTCTTTAGGATTTGATATTGGAATAGATAAAACAGGAAAGTTATATTTGTTTGAAGTTAACGATGGTCCTAGCACTGCTGCTGTAATATCTGAAGTGGCAATGTTGAGAAGTAAATATTACAAATTTGTTATCCAAAACATCTTGAATACCCCTGGAAATGGTAACAATTATTCAAAAAAAGACTATAATTCCATGATTAAAGAATTGAACACTTATGAATCGAAATACTCTTCTGCTTTAAACGAGCTTGATGTATATAAGAATAGGCTTTTAAATATGGAAAAAAGTACTTCTTGGCGTATAACAGCACCAATACGTCTATTAGGTGATATAAAAAAAAAAATAAAAAAAAGTTGAGGAGTTATCTAATGGTATACGAGAAAATTCAATTATTACCCGATTTAAATGAAGAGGTTGTAGAAAATATCTATGGTTTTAGACTTTGTTCATACTTAGTTGCATTAGAGGGGTGGAGAAGGGGTTTACAACTAACATGGTATAAAGATGAAACCGATTTGTGTAAACTAGATAAACTCAATAGTAGTACTCAAGGTAAATTTTTTTCATTATCCAATGGAGAAGATATTCATTATTTTTTTAGGTCTAGGGGAGATAAAGTTTCAAATAAATCTGTGAGAATTTGTCAAAATAAAGAGAAAACAAAAGAAATCCTTTCTGAGAATGGGGTGCCGGTCCCTAAAGGTAGAGTTATTTCTGTAGACCACGAAGAAGAAATATCAAATTATGCAAAGGGAGTTAAATATCCTGTAGTAATAAAACCAATCAATGGTAGTATGGGAAAAGGTGTCTATACGAATATTAAAAACAAGGACGAATTAATAAACGTTGTGAATAATTTACGTTCAGAATATAACTATACCGAATATATTATTGAAAAATATTACCCTGGAAAAGAGTATCGTATTTATGTAGTTGGAGATAAGGTAGTAGGTGCAACAAGAAGAGTTCCTGCAAACATAGTGGGTGATGGAGTAAGCACAGTTAATGAACTAATTGAGATGAAAAATATGGAGAGAAAAAAGAATCCTTATCTAAATCCGAAGCCAATAAAAGTTGATTTTGAAGTGTCTAAATGCTTAGAGACAATAGGATACACTGTTCATAGTATTCCTCAAAAAGAGGAAGTGGTGTATTTGCGCGAGAAGAGTAATTTGTCTTCGGGTGGTGACCCTTTGGATGCAACGGATGAGCTAACACCAGCAATTAAACAAATTGCTGTAAATTCTCTTAAAGCATTACCTTCTATACCTCATGCAGGAGTTGACATTATAGTAGATCCAAAATCAGACAAAAAAGGCGTAGTATTAGAAGTAAATGCAACGGCAGAAATTGGTTTTCATTTGTTTCCAATAAAAGGGGAAGCTAGGGATGTTCCTGGAGCTATAATCGATTATTACTTTCCAGAAACAATCGGTAAGAATAAATCAATATTTTATTTTAATTATGAAAGTACAATCGATCCACTTAAATCATGGGTAACAGAGCAGGTTGTGATGTCTTGTCCGCCGGAAGGATTAATTTATGGCAAAAGATATATAGTTAGTGGGAAATTAAAAAATGTTGGTTACATGACATTTATAAGAAGACAAGCTTTACAAAAAAAATTAAACGGATTTACTCAAAAAGTTTGTGACGGTAAAATAGAAGTAGTTGTATTTAGTGAGAGTGAAAAAATAGTTTTAGATTTTGAAAATACCTGTTTAAAAGGCTCGAAGAAGTCTATCGTAAATAATTTAGAAGTAGAAGATATTAATCCTATACCTCCAGTTAAATTAGGTTTTGAAATACGGTAAAGATTCCTGCTAAGATAATATTAGAGATTTTTATCTTGAATAGAAGAATTAACACTTAAACGTTTTAGGAATTTGATTTAAGTTAACAGTAATTAAAAACATTCAACTAGTTCCTTGATCTGAATTGACTTGAACAAAGATAAGACTTAATTCTGCTAGGTTCGCCAGGTTTTGGAAAAACATTCTTGGCGGTGACCGGACTAAGAATTGATGCGATACGTCTAGGTTAAAAGTGATCTTTACTATTATAGGAGACTTAGTGAACAGTATAAAAACGGAAAAATAACTTGAAAGTCTAATACACGCATAGAGAGAATAAGCGGTGCTGATCTTGTCAATATTAAAGACTTAAACTTATGGCTTGGGATCAACATAAGGCAAACCTATTCTTTCTTTAAGAAACACCCATGATTTTACATCCAGACCCCGGGCATAAAAATTAATTTTTATGTTCGGGTCTTTCTTTTCACCCATATACTCATACTTGGTTAATGCTATAGCAAGTACAATAGACGTACACTTTTTCGATGGTTTCGACCCTGTATAAGAAATTGTCTGGAATACACCTTGTTTACCCCTCTTTGTTGACTAATCTTTCTTTCAAAGATAATCAGTATTGTGTAGACCGTACTTAATCGGAAAAAAATTATAAAGATTTTATTTTTACAGAAAAAGCCAGGATAACATTCCATTTTAGTGATACTGTGTATTTGGTTTACCCTTGATACATTTATGAGGATTTCAATTTTTATAAGAATTAATCTTTTGATTTAATTTGTCTAATACACTTAATTCCTCTGGCTCCTTTCCATACAATTTATGGATGCATTGGAAGAACAGCTTACATGGAGAATATTAGATTCCCTGTTCCGATTGTGGAGCAAAACCAGAAAATTAGAAGATAAAAGAGAAAAACTGGTTAGTTATTAAAAAATATGCTCTTTTTCTGGCAATAGAAATATAGATGCGTTTGTAAAGGTATATTAGACTTCAATAAAAAATTAAACTTTATTCCTAATGCTCTACCTTTTTACCTTCAGTATAACAGCTTACTGCCTTTCAACTTTTTTGAATTGGAGAAACTTATCACTTTATGTAGAAATAAAATAATTTTCATATTAAAGTCTATTGAAAAATTGAGAGATTCGTCAGATAATAATATAAGTACTATGCTAGGTTTGTTCATAAATAGGATTTTAATCTATATAACAAATGTATATTTAGGCTTTACCTCGTGGGGCGGGGTATGTAAGGCTAGGTACCTATAAAGTTCCATCAAATGTTTCTTTGTAGTAATATACACACTCAAACTTATGACAAGTGACTATGTTAGAGATTATACACTAAATAATTTATTATACTTAATTCAATTAATTTATGGACTGCCTAATACATAGTACTAAAATAAGATATGGAGGTGTTAGTATATTTCTTGTGAAAAGGATGAGATTTTTATTTCTAATATTGTTATTATTCTTTTACTCGATTCCAAGTTCCACTTTAGCAAATGCTGGACAAAAAGTTATAGTAGATGAGGAAGATGAACAACAAGAAGAACAATTGGAATTCACTAAAGAGATAGAAATTGAGGAAGAAAATCTGTCTCCAGATATCACTGAAAATGAAGAGGCAGAAATAAAAATGAATTCAACTGAAAATGATTATTCTGCTATGAATTCATTCTCTCATATTCTAATTGATGAGAGTATTCTGGAATATGGTGTAAGGAGCCCCCAGGTTATTGAACTTAAGAATAAGTTAAATCGAATCGGATTTGGTAATATAACCGTAACAGACTATTACGGAGATTTCACCACAAGGCGTGTGAGGGAATTCCAGCAACACTATGGATTAGAGGTTACTGGGAAGGCAGATACTGTTACTCAAGCTAAGATTGATGCAGTTTTTAGTAGTCCACTCCAATGGAACAAACGGCATGAAGACCTTCTTGAGATTAAGCGTATATTAAACGCAAACGGATATGGTGGGATTACCGTAACAGACTATTTTGGTAGTTTCACAGAACGTCGCGTCAAAGAGTTTCAGAGGGATCACGGATTACCGGTAAGTGGAATCATTGATGAGATAACTCTTCAAAAGATTCTAGCCCTAAAACCGACACCTACAGC
>NZ_JAHQCS010000119.1 GCF_019042215.1 Evansella tamaricis
TTAAAGATTGCGACGGCTACGCTCATTGCTTAGGGACTGTAAAAGTGGAAAAGCACCACTTTTTCAGTTCCCTTGCGAGTAGGCGCTGGAGCTAGCCAACAAGAAAAGCGCAAGCGCCTATGATCACGAGCGTAGGGCAGTGGAGTGCTCGCAGAGGAAGAGAAACTCATGCCGCCTTTCACTTCTCCAAGCTTATCTCAAAAACAACAAAGTTTACGAAAAGAGCCCTGCTTTTAAAGAACAATAGAAAAACTTGGCTCATCACCAAGTTCTTCTATTGTTTGAGCCTATGATGTTTATAGAGTTTTAATAAATTCTACGGTTTTGCTCATCTGGTATACCAGATTTACGGTAAAAGTACGTGTTAATGATGTCGCGCCATTCCTTTGAGTGCTCCACTTGATGTTCAAGCCTTTCTAGTACACTCTTGAATCTATCGGAATCAATTTTACTCTCAAGCGCTACCCAACGCTCTTTAAGTTTTTCTACCTGTTCTACTCCTTCGAAATGAGTATCATAAATATGTTGAATAACGGTTTTACCAGACTTTAGTTGATGAGTGTATGGGACATGATGGAAGAAGAGCAGTAATTCATCCGGACATGTATCTAAGTTTTCATACAAATCTGTATTTTCTTGGAAATATTGACCAGTAAAACCTGTCCCAGTTGCAATCGTTCGGTCCACACCAATGCCTTTCCAATCTGCAAAATGGTATGTTCCCCAAACATCATATTCATATCCGTCAACATTAGGTCCATAATGATGACTAGGATTTACCATCCACCCCACACCTAAAGGTGATGTATAGTTTTCATAAGTTCTCCATGAACCAAGGAGCATTTCTTTTATTTCTTTTACCACTTCCGGATCTGTTCCAAATGTAGCTTCTACCCATTCCTCTGTAATTTCTTCTGAAGAAAGATCAGGATCCCAAGTGAGGCGGCCATAACCAAACAAATTAGCTTGTGCTAGAGTATGACCAGTCCAGTTTTCATCATTTCCACTATTCGAAACTGCTGTGATCCCACAATATTTATATGGGAACTGACTTCCGTCTACAACCGATTTAACTGGAGTACCTGGGCCATTCGCATACGTATCAAAGTCTAGAACTTCCTTCCATTGAGGAATTAAATAGCATAAGTGCCGTTGCTGTCCTGTATACTCTTGCGCCACTTGAAATTCAAGCACTTGGTTTGTATTTGGCATTGCACCAAACAATGGAGAAACCCCTTCCCGCACTTGGAAATCCATAGGGCCATTTTTGATTTGCAGGACTACATTATCATGAAATTGTCCATCTAATGGTTTAAAGTGATCATAAGCAGCCCTAGCTCTGTCTGTTGAGCGGTCTCGCCAATCTTGTAAACAATTATAGACAAAACATCTCCATAGAACAATTCCACCAAATGGCTCAAGTGCTTCTGCAAGCATATTGGAACCGTCAGCATGTGTTCTATTATAAGTAAAAGGACCAGGACGATGTTCCGAATCTGCCTTTACTAATACACCACCAAAATCTGGAATATAATGATAAATCTCTTTGGCTTTATCTTTCCACCATTGACGAACTTTTTCATCCAATGGATCTGCAGTATCTAATCCTCCTAATTGAATAGGACTAGCATAATTAATACTTAAAAATGTCTGAATACCATATGCTCCAAAAATCTCCGCCACTTTTGCAACATCTGGCAAAAATTCTGGCGTGATTAATTTTGTTTCCTGTTCATGAACATTTACATTGTTAAATGCAATGGCATTTATACCAACTGAAGAAAGCATTCGAGCATAGTCTTTAATTCTATTCCAATCTCCTACGAAGCGGTTTTCTTCAAAAAACAAGGAATTTCCTGCGTATCCCCGTTCAACACTTCCATCCATATTATCCCATTCATTTAACATTCTAATTTGGTTTTTAGGATTTTCAATGAAATCAATTGTGGGCAAACTTCTATGGGTTTGAATTAAGCGAAGGAAATGAAAAACACCATATAATACACCTTTATCTGTTTTTCCTATTATAAAAATACAATTATTTTCGTCCGTTTTAATAACATAGCCGTCTTCATTTAATTCTAATTCTAAACTTAAATCAATATATTCTTGAAATTCTTCATGACTTCTAAGAGTTCCTAAGAAAATAGTAGATGGTTCCACCTTCCTTGACTCAGAGAGGTTAATAGAAAACATAGATGAAATTCCATTGACTAATTCTTCTTTAGCAGATAACATTACCGGAGATTCTACCCCTAGAAGTATGTGCTTTAAATAAGGGATATAGTTTTCACTAACCGTTACGTCCTGAATATGATCAAATTGTAGCCAACTTCTATATTCCGTTCCTTCCCTTTTGTACATGTCTGTCATGGTGGTGCTACCTCCAATCCTTTCGATGCAATAGGCATTCAAAACATAAGGCACCCTAATTCACTCTAGTTACTATCACTATAAGTGACATTCTCTCCATAGAGCGAATGTCCTTATTAGAGACTAGTATTTAAAAGAATTAATTGGTGCCTTTTTATCTCGTGAATATCCTATATTTCACTCATTGCATTCAATTACTTAAAATTTATTAATTTCCAAAACGACTCTTTTGGCTCTTGATTTTTATCAAATACAAATGGCCAATTAACTCTTCCTTTTACTGGGAAGTCACTTAACCATGTATATTTATCATTTACTCCCCAGAAGGTAACACTCGTTATAACTTCTCGATACTCCCTTAATAAGTCAAAAAATTGATCATATCGTTCTGCTTGTAATTCAAGGATTTCCCTGGTAGGTTCCTTAAGATCCGTCCGCTTGTCATCCCATCCGAACGCAGATACATCTAATTCAGTAATTTGTAGTTGCAATCCCAATGAGGCATATCGTTCTATAGCAGTTCGAATATCATCTAAATTAGGTTGATACAAGTTCCAGTGAGCTTGCAATCCAACCCCATGGATGGGTGTACCCTTGTCTACTAGAGATTTTACCAGGCGGTAAATCTTCTCTCTTTTTTCCGGATTTGATTCGTTATAATCGTTATAGAAGAGTGCAGCTTCTGGATCTACTTTATTAGCCAGTTCAAAGGCTTTTGAAATAAAATCTTCCCCTAAAATTTCTAGCCATTTAGACTTCCTTAAATATTCATCATCATGATCGGAAATAGCTTCATTAACAACATCCCAACTGTAAATGCGGCCTTTATATCGCCCTGCTACCGTTGAGATATGATTTTCCATTCTTGAGAGAAGTCTTTCTTTACTTACAGAATCTCCCTTTTCATCTTCAAAAACCCAATTAGGTGTTTGATTATGCCATATAAGGGTGTGCCCTCGAACCTTCAAATGATTCTCATCTGCAAAGGAAAACATTTCATCAGCTTTTTCAAAGGTGAATTCATTTTCTTTTGGATGTAAACTCTCAAACTTCATTTCATTTTCAGCTGTGATACTATTGAAATGTTTTGCAATAAATTCCTTCTCGGAGCGTAACGTGAATGAGTTCACAGCCGCTCCAATCGGGAAGTAATCTTTATAGACAGAATGGAGAGAAGGAATCGTTGTAGTCTTTTGTTCCATTTCTTTACCTCCAACTCTAGTTATTAAGAAAAGCGCAAGCGCCTATGATCACGAGCGTAGGGCAGTGCAGGAATGACAACTAGAAGTCCGCTCTTTGACTTCTGTTGTCACTTCCGAAGTGCCCCGTAGCGAGTAGGCGCTGGAGCTAGACAACGATAAGAATCCTTATGCTGTCTTACCTTTTAAAAAAGTAACCTATTAACCTTTAACTCCACCTAATGTTAATCCCTTTACAAAGTACTTTTGCAAGAAGGGATACACGCAGATAATAGGGACAGAAACGATGATTGTCATGGCCGCTCGGATCGAAGTTGGAGTTACAACATTCTGACTTTGACCCTGTGCGCTTGCAAAGGCATCTGCAGCTGTTCTTGATGTCATCGATGCATTTGAGTTTTGTAGAATTTTCATTAGCTCATATTGTAATGTACTTAATTCTGGTCTGGAAGAATTATATAAGAACACATCAAACCATTGATTCCATTGGAACACGGCAACGAATAATGAAATCGTTGCAATAACTGGTAAACAAAGTGGTAATGCAATTCTAAAGAACTGAGTAAATTCACCTGCACCATCAATTCTCGCCGATTCAAAAATAGTTTCCGGCAACCCTTCAATAAAGGAACGAACTACGATAAGGTTAAATACTCCGATTAGTCCTGGAATAATGTAAATCCAAAATGTACCGATTAAAGAAAGTTCTCTCATTAAAAGGTAAGTTGGGATTAATCCCCCATTTAAATACATTGTTAAAACGAATGCAATGGTTACAAATTTACGCATTACGAAGTATTGACGACTAATTGTATAAGCAACCATTGCTGTACAGAATACAGATAATCCAGTACCAATAACAGTCCTTAATACGGAAATCATACCAGCATGTAGAAGTTGAGATTCCCCAAATACGTGAGCGTAGTTATATGTTGTAAATTCCCTTGGCCATAAGTAGATTCCACCACGGACCGAGTCTGTTGCTTCGTTAAACGATACTGCCAATGTATTTAACATTGGATATAACATAACGACACAAAGTAAAAGCATGAGTACAACATTCACCGAATCAAATATAAGGTCATCGACTGAACGACGTTTTCCTGTTAATTTTTTTAATAAGTTCATGATGTACCTCCTTTAGAATAGTCTAGCTTCTCCCAATCTCTTCGCAATAGAGTTTGCGGAGAACAGGAAGATGAAGCTGACCACAGTTTTAAATATACCTGCTGCTGTTGCAAGGGAGAAGTTCCCCATTGAAATACCGTACCTTAATACAAAGATATCCAAGTTTTCTGCATAGTCCATGTTCATTGGGTTCATCAATAGATACTGTGCTTCAAATCCAGATTCTAAAATGTATCCTAGGTTCATGATTAAAAGGATAACGATAACTGTTTTCATACCTGGAATTGTAATATACCAAATTCGTTGAAATCTTGATGCACCATCAATCTCTGCTGCTTCGTATTGTTCTGTGTCAATCATTGTAATCGCTGCTAAATAGATAATTGAGTTCCAACCTACGTTTTTCCAAACATCAGATGCTCCGATAATTCCCCAGAAATATTCACCAATCCCTAACCATAGGATAGGCTCTTTTACAATTCCTAAGTTAGTTAAAATAATATTAATGATACCGTTTTCTAAAGATAGCGTATAAGATACAAGTCCTGCTGCTACTACCCATGATAAGAAGTGAGGCATGTAACTGATTGTTTGAACTACTCGTTTAAATGTTAAGTTACGTAATTCATTTAACAGGATTGCTAATGTAATTGCAGTAACAAAACCTAATACTAAATTAATAAAACTCATCGCAAGCGTATTTCTTAATACCTCGAAAAACCTAGGGTCCGTAAATAAGAATTCGAAATGCTTCCAACCTGCCCAATCTTGTTCAAGAATCGGTCTAGCTGGACGGAAATCCTGGAATGCCATTGTCCAACCGTATAATGGGACATACCTGAAAATAAATAACCAGATAAGAAACGGTAAACTCATTAAAAGTAAAACTTTTTGCTCTTTACATTTTTGCACAAATAGCATAAAACCAGTCGGCTTTTGCTTTGGCGTCAATTGCTTAGGTTCAATTGGCGTTGGTGTTTGTTGTATTGACACGGTTTCTCCCTCCTTGTGGACACCTTAAGATGGTAAAAAAGGGAAGCTATGACACCCAATCTTATTCGGTTGTCACAGCCTCGCCTTTCCTTACCTCAACTTACTACTAATTACCATTCGCCGTTTAAGCGATTCTCCACTACTTCTGTAAAGAAGTTTTCATATGCGTCTACATCTAGGCTACGATATGCATTTACGAAGTCTTCCCACTCTTTTTCAAAATCTGCAGGATCAGCTAATACGATTCTTGCATAATGTCTTCTTAGAAGTTCATCTGTACGCTCTTCAAAAATTTGTTGAGGTGAACCTTGCTCGATGTTGGCACTCCATACTGGATACCATGGACGATCATCTGGTTGTGCAAATAATTCAGCAAAAGTACTGATACCATATGCTTCTAGATATTCTCTGTCCCCATCAGAATAGTCTGCAAAAGCTACCTCTGGTTGTCTTCTTGGCTCAACTGCATTTCCGTCTGAGAATGTACCGTTTAATCGTGGCCAACTCCATTCAAATGTAGCCATACCTGTTTCATTTCTTTCTTCTTCTTTACTAGCTAATGCTAATTGCTCATCTGTACGGAAGTAACGTCCATCTTCAGCGATGGAGTAGTGCTCATCTTCAAATCCCCACATGATTAACTTTTGGTTCTCTTCTTTAATCATGTTGTCCCAGAACTGAACAATACGCTCCGGATTTTCAGCAGATGTCGTAATACCCATTCCACGATTAGAAGTGAATGCTGGTGGATCAAGATACTGATCATAATCTACACCGTCGAATACGATTGGTAATGCCATGAATTCACGGTCTGGATTTCCTGCATCCCGAAGTGCATTACGTGCATCTCCAAACTGCCAGCCATAATCAAAGAATCCAAGTACACGTCCTGAAGATAATTTAGCTAAATACTCATCATAGTTTGCTACGAATAATTCTCTGTCTACTAAACCTTTCGCATTTGCTTCGTTTAGTGTTTTTAAATACTCATATGCATAGTCTGAATCTGCATAAACAGTAGCTTCGTGTGTATCCATATCGATCATTACGCCACCATCATTTGGATATCCAGCTAAGTGGTTTGGAGCGTTTGAGAAAGCAAAGAATCTCCAGTCATACGTTAATCCAGTGAATGGAATCGTATTCATTCCATCGATTTGTGGATTTTCTGCTGCATATCTTTCAATTATCTCGAAGTACTCTGTTAAAGTATTAACTTCTGGGAACCCATATTCTTTTAAAACTCCACGTTGAATCCAGAATGCACCTTGGTCGATGTTTGGATTAGGGATGTACTCATTAACAGTAGCCCCAAATGGAATGTAGTATATGTTACCATCGTCATGTGTGAACATATGAAGGTAATCAGAATATGCATCAAGAATATTTTGACCATGTTCCTCTAAAAGATCATTTAATGGAATAAAAGCTTCTGCATCTAATAATGTGTCAATTGCTGCATCAGGTACGATTACGTCTGGATAGTCACCACTTGCAACCATAACCCCTACTTTTGTATTAAGGTCTCCTACGAGATACTCAATATTAAAGTTAACTCCAGTTTCTTCTTCAAATAACTTACCAATTCTTGTTGTGTTAGTATCTAAATCTCTACCTGCTGTAGCATTAAAAACATGGTAAGATACCGGTTCTGTACTAACCTCTCCATCTTCTCCAGAATCTGCATCAGTTGACGAATCACTGCTGTTTGAACATGCAGCGAATATTAAAAGCAACGATAATGCTAGTAATAGTAATAAATTTTTCTTAATCATTTCATTAGCCCCTCTCGCTTTTCTATGTTTGTAAGTTTGCTCCCTTTTATGAAAGCACTTTCATTATAGCGTTTACATGATGTTTTATTTACCCACTAAACTATAGTTTAGACTTTGAAAATTATAGATTTATTAAATATTTTTACATATTTAGGATGTATTTCTGCAGAAATTAACTTTTTTTCCCAAGAAAGGTAGTGTAACGCATTTCTTTTTTGTCGAACACTGTTGTAATTTGTCTTATAAACACTTTTTCAATGCCTTGCAGCGAGTAGGCGCTGGAGCTAGACAGAGATGAGAAAACTTATACTTTCTTTCAAAAAAAAACAAGGGGATTTCGTGAATGCCCCTTGTTCTTAAAAATATTTATTTACCTTCTCTCGGGAGTTTAATTTCAACAATTGTACCTTTACCTGGATTACTCTTAATAGAGAATGAAAAATTATTACTATAATATAACTTCAATCGATAATATACATTTTTTATGCCAACATTTTCTCCCATACTTTCTTCATTTTTTAAGTTATTTAATATTCGATCAAGTTTGTCCCTTTCCATTCCGGCACCATTATCAACAATTCTAAAGATAACCTCACTATCAATTTGTTTTATAGTTATATGGATATGACCTTTTTCTTTAACTGATTCAATCCCGTGAATACTTGCGTTTTCAACAAACGGTAAAAAGGCCATATTTGGAATGATATTCTCATAGGTACCATCTTCTATTTCAATTGTATACTCCAGCTTTTCACCAAACCGATATTTTTGAATTTCCAAGAAGCATTCAATTAAAGCTAATTCCTCTTCAACAGTAACCCAATCCTTCCCCCATGTTAAGGAGTTACGAAAGATTTTGGCCATATTTTGAATAATTTTTGCAGTTTCCTTTTCTCCCTTTATTAAGCTTCTCATACGAATTGTTTCTAATGCATTAAAAAGGAAGTGTGGATTAATTTGACTTTGCAGAGCACTAAGTTGGGCCTGCTTCTCTTTTAGTTCTAAGTCTTTCTTCTGTATATTCGCTATATAAACCTCATTGATTAGCTTCTTAATCGTTCTAGTCATATTATTAAATTCATTGGTTAACTCCCCAATCTCATCTTCATCTTTGTGATATGGGATCTCTTCGAAATTTTGGTTTTTCATCTTCTTCATAAAGTGTAGTAATCGAGCAATTCGCACATGAAGGGAACGGCTAATCAGTACAATAATAAGAGTTGGTATTAAAAAATTTAAACTTGCCAGCAGGAAAATAAAGCGTTCAGATTGATATAGTTCTTCTAATATATCAGCCTCAGATATGGTACCTACGATTCTCCATCCTTCAAGATAGTTGTGGGGTAAGTACCTCTCATCTAGTTGGATCATATCATCACCCAACTGTCGTTGAATATCATTGTAATGGATATTTTCTTCTCTCCAATCAAAACGATTATCGGTTGAATACTCTACTACTCTGTCATTATTAATCAAATATACATTCCCTTGAAATGTGACGTTATTAAAAATTTGACGAATAGTTACTGGGTTTAAATCAATTTTTATTATTTTCTTTCTCTCATTTAAATCTTTATAATAATCTAACTCTCTAATTAAACTAAATACTTCACTCTCAACTATCGGATTTGTCCTTACAAATATTGGATGATTTACATTGGATAATTCCGCAAACCATTCTTGTTCCTTTGTGATATCTGTAATCGGCCGAACTCCACCAGCATAAAGAACAGTTGGGTTATTCGTGTAAAAGGAGATATCCTGAATGGAATAATAAAGTGGTGTGTAGCTGTTATATTCCCTTAAATAAAAATCATAGGCTTCGATATAATCAATCGTTCTCTCATAATTTTCATCAAAATATTCGTATAATCTGGAATCCGTATAAAATCCTGCTGAGATTCCCACAGCCTGGTCTACAACGGAGATAAAATCATAAGTAATTTGATCTAATACCAAATTCACATCATGCATTTTTTGATTCTTTATATTTGTGGTTGTTACATTATAAAAAACAATGTTTGTTACTACAATTGGAAAGAATACACAGAAGATATAAAGAATCAGTAATTTATTTCTCAATCTAATATTATTAAAAAGATTTATAGAAGGTAACATGGACAAAATCCTTCTCTTTTATTTTTTTGACCAGTTAAACCTGGTTATTGATGTTGTTTATGAATACTTATCTGTAACCACAAGATCCCTCAGAAGAAGAGAGTGCGTCATCCAGCGATATTCTATAGCTTGTCTCTATTTGTCGTGAACTCTTTTATAATATTGCTATTTTTTTAATAGCTGATTTCGGTATTCAGTTGGTGTCATTTTATTAATCTTTTCAAATTGGGTAACAAAATAGTCCGTACTACCAAATCCTACTTTTTCAGCCACTTCATAGACACGCATGTCTGTTTGTCTCAAAAGTTTTTTTGCTTCATCAATCCTAAGCTGGAGTAAATACTCTTTAAAATAGAGTCCAAAGGTTTTCTTAAATAACTGTCCCATATAAACCGGGTTCATGTAATATTTACTTGCAATACTTTTTAAACTAATATTTTCATGATAGTTATTCTCTACATAAGACTTTACCTTGTGGATATCCCCTTTCATATTTTCTTTCCTTAAATCCTGGATAAGAACTGAGCCTTCAATAACAAACGAAGTGAACATTTTCTTTAATTCCTCTAATGTTAGATTAAATCTTTCCCAATTCATCATTGGCTCCATGGTGACAATTTTTTTTTCATCACCCTCCATACTGGTTATCCTCTCAATAACCCCATGTATGCATCGGTTAATCGTTGTCCTTAATGCACTCGGAGCAAATGATTTTTCTTGAAATTCAGTAAAAATCCTCTCAACCGTGTTCCCGATGTCAGTCACTGTATTTTCTTCAATCTGTTCCATTAACGACAAATACAATTTAGTATTTAATTCATTATACGTTATAGGTAAATCTGATACCATTTCATAGGTAATTACATTCATTTCATTTAAGAGATATCTGTATCCTCGAATACTGTTTGCCGTATTATATGAAATATTTAGAGAAGTAAGATCTGTCGCTTTCTTCCCAACAAAGGCTGTAATTGTATTCCTGCTCTTTCGAGAAACATCTTTAACAAGATGTGAACCAAATTTCTCCACATCTCCTCTTACTTCCACTAGATCATTCGAAGATATAAGAAGTCCAACCGAACCATCCTGTTGTTCGTAGGAAATAAAATGATCCGTATTCCCACCTGCTCTTCCGAAAGCATTTTTAATTATTGCAATCCTGTCTTCATTCTCCTCCACTGTCTCTTTTGGCAAAACATTATTTATTTCTAATAATAAATAGTATAAATATTTACTATCACTTACCTTTAATAACTTTGACCATTCCTTTTCTTCATCACTGTCAATATTTCCCTCTAAAGATTGAATAAACAGTTTTTCAAGAAGTAATTTTTCTTTGTTTGAGGATTCTTGTTTCTCATCATCTAATGTAGCAGAAAGTGTTGTTAACGTATTTTCCATTTCCTGTTGATCAATTGGCTTAAGTACGAAATCTATTACACCATACCTAACTGCTTTTTGAGCATATGAAAAATCACTATACCCACTTACAATTATAAATTTTTGGTCTTTATTGAGTTCATCATGAACTTTTTTTATTAGTTCAAGACCATCAATTACTGGCATCCGTATATCGGTAATAACGAGATCAGGATTTTTTTTATTTATCATATCAAAAGCATCTTCTCCATTACTTGCCTCAGCGATTACTTTAAATCCGCATTTCTCCCACTCAATGAGACTGATTAATCCTTGGCGAACGAAGACTTCATCATCTACTAAAAGTACTGTGTACAATCCTCTCACTCCCTGTATCATCATCCTTTTATTATACTACACGATGTTTCGTCTTATTTTACATATTTACGAACAATGTCAAAAAAGGGGACCTTGTATAGAAAGTCCCCTTGCATATTCCCTTTAAGGCGTATGTTCTAGGTTAATGATACTCCAAAAAGATTCCTTTGCCTGTAGTTGTTCATCAAAGACAAATGGAGCATTTCTGCGCGGGATCGGTCGATTATGTAACCATGAATGATCATCCGCAATACCCCAGAAGGTTACATTACTGATATGGTCACCTAATTCCCGGAAAACTGTAAATAACTCCTGATATCGTATGGCTTGTAAAGTTAACATTTCTTCAGGAATCTCATCCGCACTTCCGAAAGCCTCTGTATCATTTGTGTAAATATCAATATCTAATTCTGTAATTTGATTATCTAATCCTAAATCAGCGAATTTCACAATGGATTCCCGAATGTATTGGATACTAGGATATTCTAAGTTTATATGTGTTTGGTGACCAATTCCATCAACTCGTATGCCATTATTCAACATGTCCACCACCATATCATAAATAAAGTCCCTCTTAGCAGGTTGGTGGGAATTATAATCATTATAAAAAAGTTTGGAGTCAGGATCCATTTCAGCTACTATTTCAAATGCCCGGTGAATAAAGTCTGTTCCAGTTATTAAATAGTACTCGCTTTTACGAAAGCCGTCTAATTCATTGGGATCAATAACCTCATTGACAACATCCCATGAATCCACTCTTCCTTTATATCTTTCCACAACAGACCGAACGTGCGTCTCCATGCGCTCAAGTAGGAGAGCTTTGTTTTCTTCTAAATTCTCAGGCTTTAAAATTTCACCGTCCACTACCATCGGGTCACCTACAGCGTCCATAAAAAACCAGTCTGGAGTTTGGCTGTGCCAAACTAATGTATGGAATCGTACTAACTTTCCTTTTTCTTCTGCATAATCAAACATGGCATCTGCTTGTGCCCAATTAAAGTTACCTTCCGTTGGCTGTATTGTTTCTGGCTTCATTACATTTTCTGCCACAATACTGTTGAAATGTTTATCTAATATTTCCTGATGTGGGCCATTAAGATGGTTAAGTTCCACCGCTGCACCCATATCAAAGTAATCTTCGAAAACTTCCTTTAAAGCTGGAATCTCATGTTGAATCGGTAATATATCTGCTGTAGCCTGTGGCTTTAACTGAAAGTTATCAATAAAGAATGGTGTGGTCCCCTCTACTGTTTCCACATAAACCGTAATTGGATTAACATCGTAAGCCAGATCATACGTGGCGGCTAATTCCACCCATTCCTCCGATGTTACATTATTATGTGTACTCACTGTATCATAGCTTGCTGTATCACCAGACCCCCGTTGAATACTCAACCTCATTTCAGAAGCCTGTTGTTCAGGGGCTAACTTTACCCATACAGAAAGTTCATAACTCCCTCCCCTAACCATATAATTTGTTATTTCAAGGGCCGGACCAGAGTAGGGATTTGCCCGATTTTCCGTTAAGAGGCTATAAGACCCCTCTTTAGAATCTGTATCTGTTACATTCAATGCTTCTTCCCCGATTCGCGGAGACCACCCCTCTGATGTTCCGTCTTCAAAATTTGTTTGTATCGATTCTGTTGAGGCAGGAGTTTCATCAGGTGCAGATGTCTGCTTAATTAAGATATCATCAATATAATATTCGTCATTCTCCAATTCACTTTCTACGTATAAAAGAAGTTCTGATGGTTCATTCACGTAAGAGAACTCTCCTGTTAGTTCGGTCCACTCCTTGTCATGAACAACTGTCTCTGAAATCGTGTGCCAATCCTGGTTACCACCGACTACTGTTTCAATTGAAACTTTAACATTGCTTGATTCATCGGCATTTTTCCGTTTTACCCATAAAGTTATTTCATATACTGCGCTTTTTTCAAGAATAGGGAGAACATCAATACTTGGACCTTGCCAAGATTCCGTTCTACCTGTGGTCAGTAAACTATACGAACCAGTCATGGAAACGCCTTCAATAATTTCTAAGTTTGCTTGTCTAGGTACCCAGCCTTGAAAGGTGTTATCTTCAAAATCATAATGAGCGATTATGTTTAAGTCGTGATCTTCCGCTTTATCCGATTGTTTTTGACTTTGATCTAGATCATTAATTTCTTGTTCGCTATTAGTTGAATTTCCTTGATAGAAAAAATAAATTGTGATTAGGAGAATTCCTAAGACAATTCCACCTATAACAAGAACTTTTCCATTTCTCTTCATATTATCCCCCTAGTTTGTGCGATTCTTATGTATCATTTCTACTATATAAAACGCTTTCATTTGAATAAACCCGAATTTCTTTAGATTAACAGGGGTAAACTATAGGTGTTTACGATTATAAGTATTGGACTTATAAGTACACACCTGTTAAGAAAAGCACAATCACCTATGAACACGAGCAAAGTGCCCCGCAGCGAGTAGGCGATGGAACTAGACAATGCTCAAAGGTGCCAAAACGTATACTTGCTTATCATTCAAAAAAAGTGCCCCGTACTCGGGACACTCCAGTAATCTTAAAATTAACTTTCCTACAAAGATTTACTCTTCAACCGTTTCATTCTTCGCTCTTGATTCTTCTAACTTCTCTTTTTTCCGTTCGATTCGTTCAAAGGAAAGATGGGCAGCCCACATGACCAAAAATCCTATTAGACTTGCTCCAAAGAATGGAATTAAACCAGGAACTAAATAGAAGATATATCCAGTTAGTCCTAAACTAATGATCAAAGTGATCAATGCGAGAGGATTAACTAATCCAACCACAAAAGCTGTCTTAAAATATTGAAATAACTTCATTTCAAAATGAACATACACTGGGAATATATATAGAAGAATGATTGAAAAAATAAAGACTCCTGTATACCAACCTATTGAAATCACAGTATGCTGAATACCTTCCACAATCCCCAAATACTGGTAATTGAAATAAAGAATATATCCTAAGAAAGCTAATATTAATCCAAGTAAATTTATTTTAAGGAAATCTTTTTTTATCGATTCAATGAATGTTCGGAAGATCGAAATTTCCGTATCTCCCCTTAACCATTTGCGGAAAATTGTAAACATTGCTGCCGTGGCAGGGAGGACCCCTAAAAAGAATAGTCCAAGTGTTGTAACTAACAGCCAAAGTAAATTGACATAGCATAACCTCCAAATCCACTCAGTAGTTCGATAAAATTTACTTGACATCCAGCTTGGTTGCATATATATCACCCTTTTCTTAGCTGTTATCTACCAACTGTTATTTCACAGATGAAGACTTTAGATTTGACTTTACTATAGTAATTTCTCGATTAAATGAACACCAATTTCTTTATGCGGACTCGTCTTAACGACTACAGCAATAAGATTGGACGGGAGTTCAACTCCTAAATCCCGAACGAATGTGGAATCATTGTCCAGTGGAACTGCATATAAATGATGACTTCCTGTCTCCTCATCCCTCATAATGTATTCCTCATATGGAGGTGTCTCTGGAAGAATGTCAATTAGTTCATCCAGTGGATGTAATCCATAGGGATCCATAATAATGTGTTTTAATGATTCGTCCAACACAAATACATCCACTTCCCTCGCTACGATTTCAATGGCAAGTTTATCATGTGACACTAGAAATAGGGAAACATTCACGTCTAAGTCCTCATTATTCACGTCGCTGATTAATTCTTCCACATAAGGATTAAATGAACTTTGGTAGTTTAACGGTATTTCAGATAATATCATAACATTAAGGGTGGAAGGATCTTGATTTCCCCCACTGTTTGTCCCACAAGCGGAGAGCATCAATAGACCTGCCATGACAAAAATTACTTTGTTTATCATTTTCATTGTATAACCCTCCTATTGTATTCAATAGAATGAATAACCACTTAAATGAAAGCGCTTAAATATAGCCCTTTACGATGAATGAAATCAAATATAATACTACCATAAATCGTAAAGTGAAAAAAAGAGACTAAACTTTAGAGGAAGTTTAACTTTATATAGGAGTTGAGACATTTCATTCTAGCTTTGTTTATTTACTAAACCTCATCACCGTTGCGATAAATCATCCAATTTAGGAGAAGGGGGTACGAGCCATACTATAATGTATAATATTTGCAAACCATTTTTGTAAACGCTTAACTTCTATAGTTTATACAGGATAACCTTTACTTTACTTCATTACCACTTTTAAAAGACTTTGTTATAATTCTTCATAAAAAGGAAGTGAGGTGTGCTATGGAAAAAATTACAATACTTCAACAAACAGAAACTATCTTTAAAAAAAATTGGAAGTTTTGTATTGGCACCGGAAGACTTGGACTTGCCCTACAAAAAGAATATATTGAGCATTTAAAAGAAGTACAAGAAAAGATTAATTTCGATTACATTAGAGGTCATGGTCTCCTCCATGATGATGTTGGTATATATCGTGAGATAGAATTAGAAGATGGTTCAACTGAAGCATTTTATAATTTTACTTATATTGACCGTATTTTTGATATGTATTTAGACATGGGTATTCGACCGTTTATTGAGTTTGGCTTTATGCCAAAATTACTTGCTTCTGGAGATCAAACTGTTTTTGCCTGGAAAGGTAATGTTACGCCGCCACAGGATTATGATAAGTGGTATGACTTGATTCAAGCAGTTGTATCCCATTTCATTGAACGATACGGTTTAGAGGAAGTTTTAAAGTGGCCTTTCGAAGTCTGGAATGAGCCAAATCTTACGAATTTTTGGAAAGATGCAGATAAAGAAGAATATTTTAAGTTATACAAAGTAACATCTATTGCCGTAAAAGATGTACATCCTGATCTACAAGTTGGAGGACCTGCCATTTGCGGTGGGGCAGACGAGTGGATAACAGACTTTCTAAATTTTTGTGAAAATGAAAGCGCTCCCGTAGATTTTGTTTCTAGGCATGCTTATACTACAGCTAAACCACATAAAGTAACGCCTGAATATTATTATCAAGAACTATTTGAAAATGACTATATGCTTAAGGAACTGAAAACAGTGAGGGAGCTGATTAATGCTTCCCCATTCCCTGATTTGCCTTTTCATATTACCGAATATAATACATCTTACAGTCCTATAAATCCTATTCATGATACTACTTTAAATGCCGCTTATCTGGCAAGAATATTAAGCGAGGCAGGGGATTATGTAGATTCATTTTCGTATTGGACTTTTAGTGATGTATTTGAGGAAGCAGATGTTCCTAAATCTCAATTTCATGGTGGGTTTGGTTTAATTGGATTAAATGGAATCTATAAACCTACCTTCCACTTGTTTTCCTTCTTCAATCAGCTAGGAGTGGAACAATTACATCGCGATGATAACATTCTTGTCACAAGAAGAGAGGATGGTTCACTCGCTATCGCTGTTTGGAATATGGTCTTGGAAAAAGGAGATGGCTTCGAAAAACATTTTGAACTAGATTTACCAATTCAAAACAATAAAGATGTATTCATTAAACGGCAAACAATTGATGAAAACAACGGAAACCCGTGGAAAGTATGGAAACAAATGGGGCGACCTCGCTTTCCAAAAAAAGATCAAATTGAAACCCTCAAGGAAGTAGCTAAACCACGTATTAGAACGGAACGGACAAGTACGAAAAATGGGAGAGTCAAATTAACCTTCACTTTAACTAAAAACGAAGTGTGTCTGATTGAAGTAAACCCTATAAACGACGAGACTAAATCCTATATTGGATTAGATGACAGCCAAATTCCGTCGTATTCCAAAGAATGGTGCTAGCTTTTCACACTTAACTAAGAACCTTTTACAAGAAAAAAAGACTACCAATACAAGGAGGAAATGATTATGACAAAGAAGAAAGGCTCTTTTTATACTGGGAATTATCGAAACTTATTTAAGGAATATGGTTATTCTGATGCGGAAATAGATGCTCGTGTACAAGATACTTGGAATCAGCTCTTTTTTGGTGATAATGAAATGAGAATTTATCATGAAGTCGGTGACGATTTTGGTTACATGGTAGATACCGGTAATATAGATGTTCGTACCGAAGGACAGTCTTACGGGATGATGATGGCAGTTCAAATGGATAATAAGGATGTTTTTGACCGTATTTGGAATTGGACAATGAAATACATGTATATGACAGAAGGAAAACATGCCGGTTACTTTGCCTGGTCTTGTGCTCTAGATGGGACAAAAAATGCCTTTGGACCTGCTCCCGATGGAGAGGAGTATTTTGCAATGGCACTACTTTTTGCATCCCATCGTTGGGGTGATGGAGAAGGTATTTTCAATTACAGTAAACACGCTAAGGAACTTTTACACACAGTGATCCATAATGGTGAAAACGGGGAAGGCTTTCCCATGTGGAATCCAGAAAACAAGCTGATTAAATTTATTCCGGATTGTGAATTTTCTGATCCATCGTACCACTTACCCCATTTTTACGAACTCTTTAGCCTTTGGTCTAACCCAGAAGATCGGGACTTTTGGAAAGAGGCGGCAGCGGCAAGCCGCGAATATTTAAAAATTGCTTGTCATCCTGATACTGGATTAGCACCAGAATATGCCCACTATGATGGTACACCGAACCACATTCGAGGATTTGGCTATTTCTTCAGTGACTCCTACCGTGTTGCTGCAAATATCGGTCTTGATTATGAATGGTTCAGGGGTGATGAGTGGGAAGTGGAAAATGCAAACAAAATTCAGGACTTTTTTGCTGGAAAAGACATGGAAGATTATCGTCGATATACCGTTGAAGGAGAACCTTTTGAAGAGAAAGCTTTACACCCTGTGGGTTTATTAGCAACGAATGCAATGGCATCATTGGCCGCTGACGGACCTCACGCAAAAGAAACTGTTGTTCAATTCTGGAACACACCTTTACGCACAGGGGATAGACGATATTATGATAACTGTCTATATTTGTTTGCAATGTTAGCATTAAGCGGTAGATTTAAGATTTGGTTTCCAGAGGGAGAAAAGTAATTACGTTCCAATCAGAAATTGATGTAAATAGAGCACTGTCCTAGCCATTTTACTATTGGGTAAGGCAGTGTTTTTTTAGCAATTTCACCCAAATATTGGCACACTTTATCTTTTAATTAGAAACCGCAGAAGAAAAGCGACGAGGAGATTACCGAACCCCCCAAGCTAAGAAGACACCTTGTATACGAACGAAGTGAAGTAGACATGAACGTCTCACTAGTGCCTGTGGTAAAAGCAAGTGTCTTCGCTACAATCAACAACAAAAAATCTTTACAAAATGCCGCACAACCTGTGTGCGGCAATTTCATTAAATCTCATTTCCACCTTAATTTTTTCGGAATTCCTTTAAGCCTTCATTTAACTCTTTCGTCTTTACATAAACATCCTTGTATAGCTTGAATAATTCTTTATACTTCTCTACGTTTTCTGGAATTGGTTCGTATGACACATCTTCCGCTGTAAATACCTCTGCACATTCTTGAAGGGAACTAAACCACTGGGATCCATAAGCGGCTAGCATTGCAGCACCAACTGCTGGTCCCTGTTCACTAGATAACTTAACTATCTTCGCATTAAACACATCTGCTTGAATTTGCAGCCAAGTTTCATTTTTTGCACCGCCACCGATGGAAATAATAGTATCAATTTTTTTCCCACTATCTCTAAAAATTTCAATAGATTCATTTAATGAAAAAGTTATCCCTTCTATAACAGCACGCGTAAAATCACTACGTTCATGGGATGCGTCCATACCAATAAAGCTCGCTCGGATTGTTGCATCCGCATAAGGAGTTCGTTCACCAACAAGGTAAGGAGTAAATAAAAGACCATTAGCACCAATAGGAACGTCACCAAGGCCAGCAGTTAATGTTTCAAAGTCCTCGTCCTTAGCAAATGTATCTTTAAACCAGCTTAAACTATAACCGGCTGCAAGTGTAACACCCATTGTGTAAAAAGCATTTTCTTGTCCATGATTAAAATAGTGAACTTTACCTTCAAAGTCACGGTCCTTCGTTTCTTCGTATGAAAGAACAACACCGGATGTACCAATACTACACATACTTTTTCCATCTTGAAGGATGCCAGACCCAATTGCTCCACATGCATTATCTGCTCCACCAGCAAAAACTTTCGTTGTTTCAGCTAACCCAGTCTCGGAAGCGAAATCAGAAGTGATTGTCCCTGCTAATCCATGTGATTCAAGAAGTGGTGGACATAATCTACTATCGATACCTACTAGTCCGCAAATCTCTTCACTCCATTTTTTTTCTGCCACATTCAATAATAGTGTACCAGCAGCATCAGAATACTCACTGTGGATTTGGCCTGTCATCTTATATCGGAGGTAATCCTTTGGAAGCATGAAGACCGATGCTTTTCCTAACACATCCGGCTCGTACTGCTTTACCCAAAGAATTTTTGGTAGCGTGAAGCCTTCTAAAGCGGGGTTCTTTGTAATCTCTAATAATTTCTCTTCACCAACAAGGTCATATATTTGACGGCATTGTTCAGTTGTACGAGTATCATTCCAAAGTATTGCGTTCCTTAGAACTTCATTGTTCTCATCTAACAAAACAAGCCCATGCATTTGACCTGAGAAGCTGATTCCTTCAATATCAGAAATTTCCCCTGTAAATTGCTGTACTAAATCTTTTAAGGCATCTGTAGTTTTCTCTACCCATTCCCTCGGTTCCTGTTCACTGTAACCAGATTTTTCAGTTATTAACGGATAAGCTTTCGATACCTCATTGACAACTTCTCCGTCTTTGTTCATTAAGATTACTTTTACAGCACTAGTTCCTAAGTCCACACCCACTACATATTTCATGTCCTATTCCCCTTTATAACGTTTTCGGAAATTGTAAAAAATATGCTGGAAAACAGATTGTAATCCAGCATATTTACTATTTATTTATTTGCCTTGAAGAGCTTCTAACAAGTATTTGTTTAATTGTGATCTCAAGTATTCTAGACGTCCAGATTTGTTGTTCGTAATCACATCAATCTCTAATGCATGAGCAGATAACTTGTGGAAGTCAGTATTTCCTTCAACGATGTCTTTTCCGATTCCTTCTGTATAACTCTTATATCTGTCAGCAACGAAGTCTTCTAAAACTCTGTCCTCAAGTAGTCGTTGAGCAACTTTCGTTCCAATAGCAAACGCGTCCATACCTGAGATGTGAGCGTGGAATAGATCGTCTGTATCAAATGATCCACGACGAACCTTCGCATCAAAATTTAATCCGCCTGTTCCAAGTCCATCATTTTTAATGATTTCATACATAGCTAAAGTTGTAGAATAAAGATCACTTGGGAATTCGTCTGTATCCCATCCTAATAATGTATCTCCTTGGTTTGCATCTACAGAACCTAACATACCATTAACTCGTGCCAAATGTAATTCATGCTCAAATGTATGACCAGCTAAAGTTGCATGGTTTGCTTCAATGTTGAATTTGAAAACATCTTCTAAACCATATGTGCGTAAGAAAGCAATTCCAGTTGCTACATCAAAGTCATATTGGTGTTTTGTAGGCTCTTTTGGTTTAGGCTCGATTAAGAATTGTGCATCAAATCCGATCTCTTTTGCATAAGCCTTTGCCATATGGAAGAAACGCGCAAGATTGTCTTGCTCAAGCTTCATATCTGTGTTTAATAATGTTTCGTATCCTTCACGACCGCCCCAGAATACGTAGTTTTCAGAACCAAGCTCTTTACCAATTTCAAGACCTTTTTTAACTTTTGCAGCAGCATAAGCAAATACGTCTGCGTTTGGAGCAGTTGCAGCACCAAATACCCAACGTGGGTGTGTGAACATGTTTGCCGTGTTCCATAATAATTTTGTTTTACTTGTTTTCATGTATTCTTTAATCATTGCAACGATTTCATCTAAGTTTTTAAATGTTTCGGCTAAGCTGTCACCTTCTGGAGCAACATCAAAATCATGGAAACAGAAGAAAGGAACATCCATTTTCTCAAAGAATTCAAAAGATGCCTCAACACGAGCTTTTGATAAATCCATACCAGTCAAATTGTTATACGGCCTCACTGCAGTACCTGCACCGAACGGATCCGCACCTTCACCAGTGAAGGTATGCCAATAAGAAACTGCAAAACGCATGAATTCTTCCATTGATCTTCCATTAATTTTTTCTTCTGGATTGTAATATTTAAAGGCAAAAGGATTTGATGAATTAGGACCTTCGTACTTCACTTTACTTACATTACTAAAATAACTCATTTTCATTCCTCCAAAAAATTTTATTGAATTTATATTAAAAATGACAGGCTAGACAGAAGTAACAAGAGATTAGAACATTGTCACCCGCCACATTTTAACTAGATGGATGGTTATCCCCCATTTAAGGAGTATCCCCTGAAATCTCCATATAATTATAGGTAAATTTAGTTATATTTAAATACTCCAGAAAAATGTGTTATTCATGTGAACGATTACATCCATCCAACTAAATTGTAACCTGAATACCTTAGTTTGTCTATCGAATGAACAAAGTTTTTTTAAAAATAATTAATGAATTTCGCAAAATCTATAAGAAAAGCGCAAGCGCCTTTGGTCACGAGCGTAGGGCAGTGGAGGAATGACAACTAGAAGTCCGCTCTTTGACTTCGGTTGTCACTTCCGAAGTGCCCCGTAGCGAGTAGGCGCTGGAGCTAGACAATAAGAAAAGCGTATTTGCCTAAGATCACGAGCGTAGGGCAGTGCAGGAATGACAACAGAAGTCCGCTCTATGACTTCAGTTGTCACTTCCGAAGTGCCCCGTAGCGAGTAGGCGATGGAGCTAGACAATGCCCGAAGGTGCCAATACTTATAAATTCTTATCTTTCAAAAGAAGACAGCTATTGGAACTTAAAATTAGCTGTCTTTTCATTTATCGCCAACATCCATTGACTTATCTACGAAGGTTTATGCCAATTCCTAAACTTTAAACTTATTAATCAATGAATCCAATTCCATCATAGTGGACACCAATTTCTCAGAAAGTTGTCCTAGCTGTTCTGCAGCTGCAGCTTGCTCTTCTGTTGTAGCTGTTATTTCTTGAGTAGTAGATGAAGATACCTCTGCTAACATAACCATTTCGGAAACAGCCTTACTTACTTGCTCTTTTGCTAGATTCATCTTATCCATTGATGAATTGACTAAACTCATCTCCTCAATAATTGATCCTGTAGTATCTATAATTTTTTCAAACGAATCGCTGGTTGTTTGGATCACTTCCGTCTGTTCAGAAAATACTTCTAAAGAGTCCTTTACTAGTAGAACAGATTCTTCAATATGTCCCAATATTTTTTGAATAACATGATCGACCTTTATAGTTGCACCTTTTGACTGTTCCGCCAATTTTCTGACTTCCCCAGCTACAACAGCAAAGCCTCTTCCAGCATCCCCTGCCCTGGCAGCCTCAATACTGGCGTTTAAAGATAACAAATTCGTCTGCTCACTCATGTCTTTAATTAGTTTGACAATTCCTTTAACCTCATTCACACTGCTATTTAATTTTACGATAGTCTCATCAACTTTTTGTAACTTTTTTCCAACATCTTCGTTCTTATCGGTTAATTCCTTAACATGATGAATGGAAGTACTACTAAGTGCTTTTGTACTAGACATGGCTTCTGAAACATGTATGACATTATCAGAAACTATGTTCATCTCGTTCGAGAGGCCCTGCATTACCTTTTTCGTTTTCTCAGCGTAATCAACTTGTTCAACTGCACCTTTAGCAACCTCTTCAATAGCTGCTGCAATTTGTTCTGAGGTAAAACTTGAATTGATTGAAATATCCTTTAGATTTTCGGCACTCTCTACTGCCAACTGTGAAGCCTTTTTGTTATTCTCAATAATATCTTTAATATTAGCCAGCATTTGATTAAAACTAGAGCCAAGTTGGCCTATTTCATTATTTAGGACATAACCTGTTCGTACTGTTAAATCCCCTGTTTCGCCTTTCTTCATTAAAATAACAAGATTATTAATTGGTTTTGTAATACTTATTGTAATTAAAAATCCACCTGCAACAGCAATCAGTACAAACACTCCAACAATGAGATAGATAAATGTTACAACATTATTAATTTCAGACATTAAATAAGATTTTGAAGTGGAAATAATGACTTGCCAACCATTGGAAGCCTCCTTCACTGATAAGATGTTTTCTGATTGGTCCATCTCTGACAAAAGGTATGATTGTCCCACTTCCTCCTGATTATTACTTGCAACTATAGTACTATCTGATCCCACTATAAAAAAGTTAGATTCGGATTCGGATAAATTGAAAACGGTGTCAAAAATTTGTCTATTAAAAGACAAAACCAATACACCAATATCATTCCCTGATGTGTTTCTCATATTTCTTAGGACAAAAATATTTTCGTAATCTCCATGTAATCCATGAAACCAAACGGACTGTCCTCTGTTATCAGAAATAGCATTAATTATCTCATCGGTTAGAAAATCTTCAGATTGAACAGTAGAATTATTACTCCCATAGAGTGTGCCATCATTACGGACAAAAAATAAATTATCTATATTTGTGTTGTTCCGAACAACCGGATTAAAGAAATCCCCAACCCACTGTCTTATTTCCAAGAGATCAATACTGGAAACTTGATTTGGATCTATACTTAAATAATCGAGTAATTCCCGATTAGTGTATGGTTCAGATAATAAGTTATCTGCGTCCGCCAATAGGTTATCAATATTATAAGTTAATTGCGCTCCAATTTCATAAGACATATCCGCTACTTGAACTTCAATGGCATTTCTTGAAACAGAAAAAACGATACTAGCTACAATAACACTTGGAATAATTGCATAGAAAATAAAAGAAAGTATTAATTTAGTTTTTAATGTCATTACCTTGTTTGAATCTGCCCTTTTGTTGCGGCTATCTTTCTTTAGTACCTTAGATAAATATGTCCACAATGAACGGAACAGTTGCAGGAGGCCATCTTTAGTTTTATACAATGTGTCTTTTATTTTTTTCAGCATCAGATTCTCCACCCCTTAACCTTTAATTTATTTCTCCTACTCTACTTAAACATTAATACCTCCCTTCAACTTAGTTCGTGCAATATACAAACTAAGTTTTTCTTTTTACTTTTAAATGTGATATAAATAGTTATATAAGTTATAGAACAAAACTACAAGGTACTATTTAATAAACTTTTTTATATAAAGATTTGAAAGGAGATTGAAGAATGAGATGGAACCAGCATTTTGTTAAGGCTAATAATAAATCGCTTGTATTACACAGCATTAAAACTCATGCACCAATATCACGGGCAGAAATAGCTCAGCGCCTAGGATTGACTAAAGGTACCGTCTCTTCTTTAGTGAATGAATTACTAGAAGAAAGACTTTGTTATGAGACCGGACCAGGGGAATCAAGCGGAGGACGTCCTCCAGTCATGTTATTGTTCAATCAAAAAGCTGGTTATTCCATAGGTATAGATTTAGGAGTGAATTATATCCTTGGTGTTCTAACTGACTTAGACGGCAACATTATAACTGAGAAACGGACCAGTTTTCATAATCTGACTTATGAGCAAACTTTAAGTTATATTAAAAATATTATCTATTTTTTAATAACTAACTCACCTAAAAGTCATTATGGTGTAGTTGGCATTGGAATCGGAGTACCTGGAATTGTTACAAAGGATGGGGATATCCTCCTTGCTCCTAACTTAGGTTGGAAAAATATTACACTCCGGAAAGATATCGAGGAAGAGTTTAACCTTCCAACAATTATTGAAAACGAGGCAAATGCAGGCGCTTATGGAGAAAAGTGTTTTGGTGCAGGTAAAGAAAATACTGATTTGATTTATATAAGTGCTGGAATTGGTATCGGTGTTGGGTTTATTCTCAATGATGAACTTTACCGAGGCGGAAATGGCTTTTCAGGTGAAATGGGACATATGATTATTGAAGTAGACGGGGATAAGTGCCGTTGTGGAAGTATGGGATGCTGGGAGCTTTATGCATCTGAACAAGCAGTTTTGCAAGAAGTAAAAAAATTGGCTCATATAAAACCTTTAAAAAACGATGATATTAACTTAGAATCACTTATAGACATGGCGAAAGAGGATGAAAATATACTCTCTTTGTTTGAAAGGACAGGCCGTTATCTCGGTATTGGAATCAATAATATTATAAACACGTTTAATCCTCAGCAAATAATAATAGGAAACCGTTTAGAGATGGCAAAGGATTGGATTGAAAAGCCTTTAAAACAAGTAATTGATGATTACACTTTAAAGCAGCATCAATACGACCTTCAAATTACGTTTGCAGAGCTATCCATCTATTCAGCATCTTTAGGTGTTTCTGCTTATGCAAGTGAAAATTTTCTAAAAACAGATCTATTAAATCAATCTTGAACTACCCACCAAAAGTAAAGGGAATCTTCTGTCGGAAAACGATAAGAATAGCGCAAGCGCCTATGTGTCTTCCTCTACTCTTATTTCGAAGAAGTGGATCCGTCCATTAGGCAAAGCGCCACGTCCTGTGGCGTGCCCGATAATAGGACGTCCTGTCCGTCGACATAGATTCAAAGTTTATTCATGAAGGATTGCTCTTTGGTCACGAGCGTAGGGTAGTGTCATACAAATAAAGGGGACTGAAAAAGTTGTAAGATACTTTTTCAGTCCCCTCTGTCATTTTACATATCCCTCTGTTGTTTTACTGATTATTAATCTCATCGACCAGACCAAAAGCATGTTCTTCTGAAAATCCCCCATCAATGACCACTATTCCATTCGAAATAACGTCTGCAATAACTGGTGAGGCTATTAACTCTTCTCCATCGTAAAAATAAATGGTTTGATGTCTGTAATCAGTAGTTATTGCTTCTAATTTTTCAGGTTCCTGAAATTGTACTTCAATAGCCCTAAGTCTAATCCCCTCTTCGAATGTGACTTTTGCAGAACCTGGGAGTAAATCTGAAATGGATGCTAATGTGTTCCCCTCGGTATCTTTTAAGAAGATTCCTTCCCTAACGTCAGTTGAATTTTCTTTTCCTGTACTCTCCTCACTACATCCAACCATGAAACTGGCCAAGACAATTGCCAATAGTAAGAATATTTTTTTCATCTTCATTCTCCCCTCCACCTTTTATTTTATAATGTCTTTTCCCCATCATTTTTCTTTATCTAGGTGATTTCCCCTTGATAGTTAAACGAATAATACAAGAGGAGCAGGAATGTAAGCGCTTCAATTTAAGTTAAGTGTATCACTGTTATTTTCAAAGTCATTGTATTTTCTATAGATGTTATTGTGTAAACTAAAGGAATTTAATGGGGGGTGACATTTGGGGACAGACTACGGATTCTAAAGTGAGAATAATTTGTTAAGTAGATGATAAGAGCTTGAACTTATTATTTGATTCAAGCTCTTTTGGTGAAACTGGGGGTTTCGTTGTTAGATTAAAAAATCAGTGGTTGAATATACCATACAAAAAGAAATGCAAATACAATGATGCTAATAAGTAGGGTAATGTTTGCCTGCATTTTCCTTTTATTCACTGCCAGTGTTCTATAGCGAAATAATAACACTCCGAAAATTGTACTCCCTAATAAGAAATGGATTATTGACCGCTCCTCTTCAAAGAAGAAAAGTCTCAGGACAAAGATCCAAAATATTAAAAAGATAATCATAGTAACTCTGTTTTGATACATTTTATCATTTCCTTTCAAACTGCTAGTCAGTAAATAGTTTACCGTTTTTATTGGAACAAGACAATTATATAAGAAAAGCGCAAGCGCTTATGGTTACGAGCGTAGGGCAGTGGAGGAATGACAACCTGAAGTCCGCTCTTTGACTTTAGTTGTCACTTCCGAAG
>NZ_JAHQCS010000120.1 GCF_019042215.1 Evansella tamaricis
AGGACGTCCTAATATCGGGCATGCCACAGGACGTGGCGCTTTGCCCGATGAACGGACAGGACGTCCTAATATCGGGCATGCCACAGGACGTGGCGTTTTGCCCGATGAACGGATACACTTCCGGAGCGGTGTTTGTAGAGGAAGAGACACTGCCCTACGCTCGTGAGGCTAGGCGATTGCGCTTTTCTTATTCTCTTGCCTGTTTTGGAGATAATTGCATTAATAGTACTCCGTGTAAAAGTAAATCCTAAGCTTAAATGGGAAGGGAGGATTATCATGATCAATAATGAAGATTTTTATGATGACATGGGGGATAATCCGAAACATCCAACTGTTGACCCGTCACTGGTAAGTGACTCATCGAAACACCAGCCAAAATCCCATATAGAGATAACTGAGCAAGTGGATCAAAAGGAAGAGGGAAATGGAGAAACAACGCTTTATCATAATAATGAAAAAATAGGGAAATTTAAACATCATGGCCATAAATATGAATACGAAATGGCAGAAGGATTTGAAATCGAAAACAATAAAATTTTCAAAAATCAAGATCAAGTTCAACGTAAAAAACAGCCAGAACAACCAAATTCGTATGTTGAAGGCTGTGACATGGGTTGGTGTTAGGAGAATTCTGCTCATTCCAATAATGGGGTGGGCAGTTTTTTATGTGCAAATCCCCTATAAAAAGATTTAAATGCCTCAAAAAAAACGAATCTTTGATGTGAAAACCGTCAATTTTTAGGAATTCTCGCATGATTTCCGCATGGGAATTACCCGAAAGTTCAGATTGTAATCTGCGATGAATCCATAGATGCGAGTCTATGAAACCTCCTCACCTTACTCTGTTTTATTTTCCCAAAAGAAATCTCTTTTCAAATGATTATACATGGTCTATTATTAGTATTTAGAGTGTCGAAATATCTAGGGAGGCGAAACAATTTTATGGTAAGTTTCGTAGGAGGTTGGTCCAAACAATTTAAGGGATACAACCAAAATGTTAGACTATTCCTTCTCAGTTCCATATTAGCCCATATTGGTATGGGTATTTTTATGATTATATATAATTATTACATCCGGGAACTAGGGTATGACGACCAAATGAACGGTTCAGTTATTGCGATGCAATCCATTGCCACTGCCCTTCTACTTCTACCTGCCGGGATTTTAAGTGACCGAGTGGGAAGAAAGAAAGTTATTTTAATTGGGGCAGTATTTGCTGCAACTAGTCTCCTTTTCCGCTCTGTTCTCTCTTTGGAAATCCTACTTTTAGGAACGGCGTTTATGACTGGATTATTTATGGCATTCATTCAAGTTTCTTCCATTCCGTTACTTGCAGAAAACTCGACTGAAAAACAACGTGTGCATTTATTTAGTTTTAATTTTGCAATAATTATGGTTGCAAATGTAATCGGAAATACGTTAGGTGGTACACTTAGTGACTTTTTTAATTATATAGTCGGTTTCAGTCCATTATGGAGCATTCGATTAACGTTATTGATTGGTGCAGCCTTCTTTTTTGCTGCACTGATCCCAATTTTGAAGATACGGGAAGATCGTAAACTTCGCGAAGAGAATGCTCAAGATAGATCTTTTAAAAGGTTATTTAAAACCCAACGTCAGGGGATTAAAATAATTCTACTTTTTGCAGTTGCGCAAATTTTAATCGGTTTTGGTTCTGGTCTTGTTATTCCTTACTTGAACCTTTATTTTGTGGACCGTTTTGAAATTTCCCACAGTCTTGTTGGAATAATTATTTCGGGAGGGCAAGCAATGACTGCCGTTGCACTCCTGATTGGCCCGGCAGTTGTTTCCAGAGTAGGGGAAGTACGGGCCGTTGTCATGTTACAATTAATGTCTATCCCGTTCCTGTTAATAACAGCATATACACAAAATATATACTGGGCCATTTTCGGCTTTTTGTTCCGGCAGGCGCTAATGAATGCAGGAAATCCCATTCAAATGTCCCTAATGATGAGAAGTGTTGATAATTCTATTAAAGGATTGGCAAACTCCGTTGGGCAAGCAGTTTTTCAGCTAGGGTGGGCAGTTATGGGACCGGTATCCACTACCATAGTCATGGTATACGGAGCCTATTCCGGATATGCAATCGTTTTTTCTATCACAGGAGTCCTATATGTAGTTGGTACGGTTTACTTCTTTGTTGTTTTCCGAAAGCCTATTTCAGTAACTTCAAATGAGACCCTTCATAAATCAGAAAAAAGCAGTTAAAGGGATTTCACCATGCCTAGTGGAATAGTATATTAGGACATCAATAGAAGGTGGTATTCGTATGGAACAAATATTAATGGATTCCTTTGATCGGATGAGGCAGGCGGGGCACATCGAAGGATTACTAGGAAAGGCTCAATTGGAAGTCTCCATTGTTTTAGAAGAGATGAACTGGTTGGTGAAAATTCACGGAAGTGATATTCGCGTTGAAAGAGTACTTGAATCTCCTGAAACAGCAGATGTTTTAATTAAAGGGGAAAAGGATGATCTTCAATCCCTTTTTCGCGGAGAAGATTTTCTTATCTCCATGAAAAAAAGGGAAGCACTAACTGTTGAGGGTGATTTAAAAGATTTACTATTATTAGAATCCCTTTGGTATTTAAGTAAAAATACTGTTTCTTGAAATAACGGTAGAAAGTGTTCTTAATATTTTTCTGGAAAAATGTTTGACAAATCATTTTTAGTCATGATAAGATGCAAATTAGTTGTTTACGAAACGAATAATTTAATAGATTTTCTTATCCAGAGAGGCGGAGGGACTGGCCCTATGAAGCCCGGCAACCACTAAGAAGACTTGGAAGGTGCCAATTCCATCAAAGCAAATGGCTTTGAAAGATAAGAGTGAGGCTATTTCTTATGAAACCTTTCTGCTTATCTTTAGTGAGCCGAAAGGTTTTTTATATTTATATAAGGATTTTCCCGTATCAAAGGGATGGAGAATATAGATACTTTAATCTATTAATCTGAGTAAACAGATACGATTACACTAATATTCCATTAGTCAGCAGATTGTACACTTTTATGAATAGTAAAAACGATTATTTGAACGTAATTCGTTCACTATATAAACAAGTACCTTAAAGGTATGCAGGAAGTGAGGGGGAAGGAACTATGATTTCATTGACAAACTTGGTCAAAACATATCACACAAGGGATGGTCAAGTGACAGCGGTTGATTCTATTGACTTGACGATTGATGAGGGAGAAATATTTGGGATTATCGGATATAGTGGTGCCGGGAAAAGTACACTAATTCGGTTACTTAATATGTTGGAGACGCCAAGCTCTGGCAATGTAATGATCGCCGGTAAAAATATGAATCACCTTTCTAATAAGCAGCTCCGAAAGGCGAGACAAGAAATCGGCATGATTTTTCAGCACTTTAATTTACTTTGGTCCCGTACGGTAAAAGAGAATATCGCTTTTCCACTAGAGATCAAAGGTGTTCCAAAGGAGGAACGGGAAAAGCGAGTCAATGAACTAATAGGACTCGTTGGTTTAGAAGGACGTGGGGAATCGTACCCTTCCCAATTAAGTGGTGGACAGAAACAGCGGGTTGGGATTGCAAGGGCACTGGCAAATAACCCAAAAGTCCTTTTATGTGATGAAGCAACTTCAGCCCTTGATCCTAAGACAACGGATTCTATATTGGAATTACTAGTGGACATTAATAAGAAACTAGGTTTGACCATCGTCCTAATAACCCATGAAATGCATGTTATCCGTAAAATTTGTCACCGGGTAGCCGTGATGGAAGAAGGACGAATCGTCGAACAAGGAAATGTCCTGGAAGTTTTCAAAAAACCAAAGGAACTAATGACAAAGGAATTTGTGAAACAAGTTACGGAACCGGAGGAAACAGAAGAAGCTTTAAAACAGCTTTTCAAAGATAACGGAATTGGTCATGTATTACAGTTGACGTTTGTTGGCGGGGAAGCAAAGAAACCACTCATTAACACAATTATAAAAAGCTATGATGTAACGGTTAATATTCTGCAAGGTAAGATTAGTCAGACTCAAAATGGACCTTACGGCTCGCTATTTATTAGTGTCGAAGGAGATAAGGATGAAATTGACAGGGTTCAAGATTTTATTCGTGGACAACAAGTAGAAGTGGAGGTGATTCACGGTGAATAATCTCCTATTGCAGCAAACATGGTTTTTCCCAAACGTGAACTGGTCAACAATGTGGGAGGCTACACTTGAGACCATTTATATGGCTTCCATCTCTCTTGTACTGACGTTTGTCTTCGGAATTCTATTAGGTTTACTGTTATTTTTAACGGATACAGGTAACCTTTGGGAAAACAAAGGGATTCAGACTGTTACAGCAGCATTCGTTAATATCTTTCGTTCCGTTCCTTTCATTATATTAATTGTTCTATTAATTCCGTTTACTACGTTTATTGTCGGTTCTTTTTTAGGGCCATCTGCAGCATTACCTGCATTGATTATTGGGGCATCACCATTTTATGCCAGACTGGTGGAAATCGCTTTACGTGAAATTGATAAGGGGGTGATTGAAGCAGCAAAATCAATGGGCGCATCTAACCGACAGATTATATTTAAAGTACTTCTTCCAGAATCTTTACCTGCACTTGTGTCCGGGATAACGGTAACAGCTATTGCGTTAGTCAGTTTTACAGCCATGGCAGGAGTGATAGGAGCAGGGGGATTAGGTGACTTAGCCTACCGCCACGGTTTCCAACGAAGTAGAGAAGATGTGACTTTAATGGCAACTATTATCGTTTTAGTGATCGTCTTTATCATACAATTTATTGGCGATCGTTTAACAAATAAACTAGATAAAAGATAAGAAAAGGGGAAATATAAGATGAAAAAATTAATCAAAGCATTGAGCATTGTAGGTTTGTCACTTGGGTTATTAACAGCTTGCGGTGGAAACGAAGATAAATTAGTAGTTGGAGCATCGAATGTGCCACATGCAGAAATCCTTGAATTTGCACAACCGTTACTAGAAGAAGAGGGTATTGAGTTAGAAATCGTTCCATTTAGTGATTATATTTTGCCTAATAAAGCGTTAGATGAAGGGGAATTAGATGCAAACTACTTCCAGCATGTCCCTTACCTTGAAGCCCAAATGGCAGAACATGGATACGATTTTGTAAATGCAGGTGGCGTTCATATTGAACCTATTGGTGTATATTCTCAGGAGTATAGTAGCTTAGAGGAACTTCCAGAAGGGGCAACAATCATTATGAGTGATTCCACTTCTGACCATAAACGAATTTTAACTATGTTAGAAGAATACGGCTTGATTACTTTATCTGAAGGTGGAGCTTTCGTAGAGGATATTGTAGATAACCCTCGCAATTTTCAATTCATGGACAATGTTGAAGCAGCATTACTACCGACTGCCTACTTGAATGGAGAAGGGGATGCGGTGTTAATTAATTCTAACTTTGCTTTAGATGCAGGTTTAAATCCAATGGAAGATGCGATTGCATTAGAATCAGGAGATCAGGACAACCCATATGTTAACCTAGTGGTAGTTAACAGCGGTGATGAAAATGATGAGCGCATTGTAAAATTGGTAGAAATTCTTCAATCTCAAAAAGTGCGTGATTTCATTTTAGAGCAATATAATGGTGCAGTAGTACCTGCACAGTAATTTCATCGTATTTTGTAAAGCACCTCAGGCTCACAGTTTAATGTGAATTTGGGGTGTTTTTTTTAAAGATATAATTTATAAGTTTCGGGACTTTTGGGCATTGTCTAGCTCTAGCGCCTACTCGCTGCGGGGCACTTCGGAAGTGACAACTGAAGTCAAAGAGCGGACTTCTAGCTACTTCTTCGAATTCGCTGTCCAACGAGCGTTTACTTCGCGAATATACTTCGAGTTGCCTCGACGGATACTCTTCAGAGCAATGCTTGTAGAGGAAGAGGCACTGCCCTACGCTCGTGATCTTAGGCGCTTACGCTTTTCTTGAAAGGTAAGAAAGTATAAGTTTTTGCACCTTCGGGCAAGTTGTCTAGCTCCAGCGCCTACTCGCTGCGGGGCACTTCGCTCGTGATCTTAGGCGCTTACGCTTTTCTTATGTCACTGCACAAAAACAAAACAGATCATTATATTTTCCATAAAAAAACTCATACTAAAGGTGTTATTTACGACTTGATATGAAGGAGAGTTTAGAAATGGAAAATCAAAATCAAATGGGTTCTCCCATTCAACAAGCATTACATGACTATAAAGCAGGATTAGGACATTTCACAGAACAGATGCCGGAGATTGCTGGTAAATATAATGAATTTACTGGTGCTTGTTTTGCTGAAGGGAAACTTTCTTTAAAGGAAAAGCATCTTATTGCATTGGGAATAAGTCTTTATGCGCAAGACGAATATTGTATTATCTATCACATGAAAGGCTGTATCGATCAAGGTTGCAATAAGGAGGAGATTTATGAAGCTGTAGGGGTAACAGGAGCATTTGGCGGGGGAGCAGCAATGAGTCAGGCTGTAACACTTGTGGAAGAATGTATTAAAGAATTTGAAGGTGGCAATGGTTCATCAATAAATTAAAAATATAATCTGGAGTATGGGATTCGTGATGATTATAAAATCAGTAATGAAGGTTAAAGATGAGGATCAATTATCAAATAAGGAGCATTTTAAAGGATATACCTGTAATTGTAGATAAGAATCTGATTAAATCATGAGAGGTTTTGTGACAACTGCATGTTACATTATATTACACTGATTGCCTTTTGGCTAAATATATACGAGGTGGTATGATAGATCACATACTGATGATCAGAAACTTATGATCATTGGACTAAGTTGGAACAATAACTGAAAGGAAAGTGATTTATTATTCATCAGATTCAAACGAAACACACAAATGAGATGGAAAAAGCTATGCATCAGACACATGGAATGGGATATGCAGAATATAACTTGAAACTGGAGAAACGGTTAAAAGTTGAGCGGGAACGTGAAAAAGACCATCAAAAATCCATTGCCATTGTTTCTGAACATCAACGTTTAGTGCATAGTTTGTAAATTTTCAATATATCAATATCTATAGAAAGATGCTGGAAAAACAGGGTGTGCCAAGGGGGTCTCGAACCTTTTTGACACACCTTTTTAACGTATAGGAAACTAGCAGAGTTGGGACACTATGTAGGTGATCGCCAATTAGTAACGAGATTCATTCTCAATTAGAGTGGGAAATCCACATTTATTTGAGAATAGAAATACATATTTATCATAAAGGTCGTTTGGAATAGTTATTTGAGATGACAAACTTTGACGTTTTTCCAAGAAATAAATGCTGGCATAAGGAGATAAAAGGAGCGGAAATCATAGATAATTCATTAGTTTTTCTAGAAGTTGGGGGAAGTGTGTCAGAAAAGTATATTTTAAATGTGTCTTTTCCTTGAACTCACTTTTCATTTAGTATAAGATTGTAATGAGAATAGATTGAGAATAATGAATAACTAGCTTATCCAACAAGATCAATCTTACCACGTTTGTTTTCAAACATGCAAAAAAATAAATGGAGGTATTTCGTAATGACGAGACCAAGTTTAAAAGTAGAAGATCTTCATGTTTCCATTGAAGACAAAGAAATCCTAAAGGGATTTGGAATTGAAGTAAACGGTGGAGAAATTCATGCCATTATGGGACCGAACGGTACAGGAAAATCTACTCTTGCATCAGCACTTATGGGTCACCCTAAATATGAAGTAACTAGTGGTAACGCGACGTTTAATGGAGAAGACTTGTTTGAGATGGAAGTAGATGAGCGTGCCCGTGCAGGACTATTCCTTGCTATGCAATATCCAAGTGAGGTAAGCGGTGTAACAAATGCCGATTTTGTGCGCTCGGCTATTAATGCAAACAGGGAAGAAGGGGACGAAATCTCCCTTATGAAATTCATTCGCAAAATGGACGAAAAAATGAATACATTGGAAATGGATGAGACTTTCCAGCAACGTTACTTAAATGAAGGATTTTCTGGTGGAGAGAAAAAACGTAATGAAATTCTTCAACTACTAATGCTTGAACCTAAAATTGCTATTTTAGATGAAATTGATTCTGGACTTGATATTGATGCTTTAAAAGTGGTTGCAAAGGGAATTAATGAATTACGCAGCGATGATTTTGGGTGTCTAATTATCACTCACTATCAGCGCCTTCTTAACTACATTAAGCCAGATTTCGTCCACGTTATGATGCAAGGTAGAATTGTAAAGTCAGGTGGTCCTGAACTTGCTGAACGTCTGGAAGCAGAAGGGTATGACTGGATTAAAGAAGAACTAGGTATCGAAGACGAAACAGTAGGTCAAGAATAATTTCGCGGCTTTTTTAAAAGAGGAGGAATGAAGATGACAGCGGAAACGAAATTTCCAGTGAATCATAATGATATTAAAAGCTTCTCTAAAGACCGCGAAGAGCCTCAATGGCTTACTGATTTACGAATATCGTCTTTAGAGCAGGCAGAAACACTTGAATTACCAAAACCTGATAAAACCAATATTTCCAAATGGGACTTTACTAAATTTGATTTAAATGGTGCTTTTTCGGCAGAAGTTTCTGATTCGGTAAAGGAATTAATCGGTGAAGCCGATAAGGCACAGATGCTGATGGCACAAAAAAACGGAGAGACTCTTTTTCAAAAGCTCTCGGCTGAGTTAGAAGAAAAGGGTGTTATTTTTACAGATTTTCAAACTGCTGTGAAGGAGCACAGTGATCTTGTGCAAAAATACTTCATGCAAGAGGCAATTTCAACGAATGAAAATCGTCTCACAGCAATGCATGCAGCTTTAGTAAATGGTGGAACATTTATTTATGTTCCTGCTAATGTGGAAGTAGACATTCCTATCCAAGCTGTATATACGCAAGAAGGAACTTTTGGTTTATTTAATCATGTTCTCATTGTAGCGGAAGCAAACAGTTCAGTGACGTACATTGAAAACTACATTACTGAAGGGGAACCAACACAGTCGAATGCTAATATTATTGCAGAAGTTTATGTTCATGATGGAGCATCTGTCCATTTTGGAGCAGTGGATAATTTATCCAAAGATATAACTACTTACGTAAATCGAAGAGCTCATGTAACAGGTAGAGATGCAAAGGTATATTGGGCACTGGGACAAATGAATGATGGAAATACTGTGTCCGAAAATACAACATACCTTGTAGGTGAGGGTTCTTACGGGGATACGAAGACAGTATCGATTGGCCGTGGTAAACAAACCCAGAATTTCACTACAAATGTGATCCATTTTGGAAAACATTCAGACGGTCAAATTTTAAAACATGGGGTAATGAGAGATGAAGCTACTTCCATTTTCAACGGCATCTCGAAAATTGAACATGGGGCAACCAAAGCTAACGGAGAGCAAACAGAACGTGTACTGATGTTAAGTGAAAAAGCTCGTGGCGATGCTAATCCAATTTTACTGATTGATGAAGATGATGTAACTGCAGGTCACGCAGCATCGGTTGGTCGAATCGACCCCCTTCAGATGTTCTATCTCATGAGTCGTGGTATTTCGAGAAGAGAAGCAGAGCGTCTTATCATTCATGGTTTCTTGGCACCGGTTGTCAATGAGCTTCCGATTGAATCAGTGAAAGAACAATTGATTGAGGTAATAGAAAGGAAAGTATTGTAATGAATGTTCAAGACGTCCGTAAAATGTTCCCGATTTTAGATCAGGAAGTAAATGGAAATCCTCTTGTCTATTTGGATAGTGCTGCCACCTCTCAAAAACCAACGTCCGTCATAGAAGCCGTGGAAGACTATTACCGGCGCTATAATTCCAATGTTCACCGAGGTGTACATACCTTGGGAACATTGGCGACTGATGGATATGAAGGTGCCCGGGAGAAGGTAAGGGCATTTATCAATGCAAAAAGTACAGAGGAGATTATCTTTACAAGGGGAACAACCACAGCAATCAACATAGTTGCCACAAGTTATGGGCGTGAAAATGTTGGTCCAGGGGATGAAATTGTGATTACTCCAATGGAGCATCACAGTAATATTATCCCATGGCAACAGGTTGCACGGACAACAGGGGCTACATTAAAGTACATTCCCCTTCAAAAAGACGGAACGATTGATATAGAAGATGTAAAAAAAACAGTTACTTCTAACACAAAAATCGTGGCGGTAATGCAAGTATCCAATGTTCTTGGAACGATTAACCCAATAAAGGAAATTACTTCTATCGCTCACAAACATGGCGCTGTCGTGGTTGTGGACGGTGCTCAAAGTACACCTCATATGAAAGTGGACGTAAGGGACTTAGACTGTGATTTCTTTGCCTTTTCTGGACATAAAATGTGTGGTCCAACTGGTATAGGGGTACTCTATGGAAAAAGAGAACTTCTTAATAATATGGAACCCATTGAATTTGGTGGCGAGATGATTGATTTTGTCGGTCTTCAAGAATCCACTTGGAAGGAACTCCCGTGGAAATTCGAAGGGGGAACCCCAATTATCGCTGGTGCCATTGGTTTAGGGGCAGCGATCGACTTTTTATCGGATATCGGTTTGGAAAACATTGAAGCACATGAGCATAAGATAGTACAATACGCTATCTCCAAACTTTCTGAAGTGGATGGTGTAACTATATTTGGACCGAAAGAACGGGCAGGTCTTGTCACATTTAACTGTGACGATGTTCATCCCCATGACGTTGCTACGGTCCTGGATGCAGAAGGTGTTGCTGTTCGGGCAGGACACCATTGTGCCCAACCATTAATGAAATGGCTTGATGTATCCGCGACAGCACGGGCGAGCTTTTATTTATATAACACGGAAGAAGATGTGGATGTGTTTGTAAAAGCATTAATAAAAACAAAGGAGTATTTCGGAAATGTCTTTGGGTAATCAGTTAGATACATTGTACCGTCAAGTTATTATGGATCACTATAAAAACCCAAGAAACCGAGGCACACTGGAAGGGGATTCGTTATCTATTCATATGAATAACCCTACTTGTGGTGACCGGATTGAATTGCAGTTAAAGGTGGAAGATGGCAAAGTAAGTAATGCAAAATTTGTTGGTGAAGGTTGTTCCATCAGTTTATCTTCTGCATCGATGATGACACAGGCAGTTAAGGGACTGGAAGTGGATGATGCCTTGAAGTTATCCGAGATTTTTTCTGCAATGATGTTAGGGAAAGACTACGATGAAGGTGATTTTGATCTAGGTGATATTGAAGCCCTTCAAGGAGTGGCTAAATTCCCGGCAAGAATAAAGTGTGCCACATTGGCTTGGAAAGCGATGGAAAAGGGATTAAAAGGTCCTGAAAAGGATTAAGGAAATATAATTACTGCGATAACCTTGGTTTCTACTACGGGAATGTTGTAAAATGGAGATAACCCTATGTAGTAGTTTGAAAATAGACTTCCCTTTAAAACGGAGGAAGTGTCGGAAGGAAAGCACAGTTGTTGCTTAGTCGCGGACAGAATAAAAGGGAGGGTATTATCATGGCGAAAAAAATGCCAGAAATCGGTGAATATAAATACGGGTTTTCTGATAAAGACGTCTCAATTTTTCGTTCGAAAAAAGGGTTAACGAAAGAGATCGTTGAAGAAATTTCCCGTATGAAAAATGAACCACAATGGATGTTAGATTTCCGATTGAAGTCACTTGAACAATTCTATAAGATGCCGATGCCACAGTGGGGCGGTAATCTATCGGAGCTTAACTTTGATGAAATCACTTATTACGTTAAGCCTTCAGAAAAATCAGAACGTTCTTGGGATGAAGTGCCTGAGGAAATTAAAAATACGTTTGATAAGTTAGGGATTCCTGAAGCAGAACAAAAGTATTTAGCCGGTGTTTCTGCACAATATGAATCAGAAGTAGTTTATCATAACATGAAGGAAGAACTGGAAGACCAAGGAATTGTCTTTAAAGATACAGACACTGCATTAAAAGAAAATGAGGACATTTTCCGTGAGTACTTTGGTACAGTAATTCCACCAAGTGATAACAAGTTCTCAGCGCTAAATTCTGCGGTTTGGTCAGGTGGATCATTCATCTATGTTCCAAAGGGTGTCAAAACGGATACACCTCTTCAAGCCTATTTCCGAATCAACTCTGAGAACATGGGGCAATTTGAACGTACGTTGATTATTGCCGATGAAGATAGTTCGGTACACTATGTGGAAGGGTGTACAGCACCTGTTTATACAACGAATTCTTTACACAGTGCAGTTGTTGAGATTATTGTTAAAAAGGATGCTTACTGCCGATATACAACCATTCAAAACTGGGCTCCAAACGTATTCAACCTAGTAACGAAACGTGCTGTTGCTGAAGAGAATGCTACAATGGAGTGGGTTGACGGAAATATTGGATCGAAATTAACGATGAAATATCCTGCGATTATTATGAAAGGTCGAGGAGCACGTGGTAATGTTCTTTCTATTGCCATTGCAGGTAAAGGACAACATCAAGATGCAGGGGCGAAAGTACATCACCTAGCACCAGATTGCTCATCGACTATCGTATCAAAATCTATATCTAAACACGGTGGGAAAGTAAGTTACCGAGGAATTTGCCACTTTGGACGCCGGTCAGAAGGTTCAAAATCGAAAATAGAATGTGATACGTTAATTATGGATAATGAATCCACTTCTGACACGATTCCTTACAACGAAATTTTAAACAACAATATTACCCTAGAGCATGAAGCGACTGTTTCTAAAGTTTCAGAAGAACAATTATTCTATTTAATGAGCCGAGGTATCTCCGAACAGGAAGCAACAGAAATGATCGTAATGGGCTTTATTGAGCCATTTACAAAGGAACTTCCGATGGAGTATGCTGTTGAAATGAACCGTCTTATCAAGTTCGAGATGGAAGGTTCGATTGGATAATGCTGTTCAAAGGGTTTAAGTAAGAATTGAAGCGAATCCGCCCTTGGGCGCGGGTTCGCTTTCTATTTTAAATAGGTAAGAGTAAAACTATTAAGCACTTGTAGAGCTGTCTAGCTCCTGTTCACTAAACTCCACTTATTCACAAAATTGTCGGGGGCCTGGTCCCTGACAATTTGTTCACGGAACAGGCCCTTGAACACTGTGTGAAATAAATCAGTTTTTTTAAGGAAGGTGATACAATGATATTGGTAGGTTTGGCAGGTTGGGGAGATCATGATTCACTTTACGAAGGAATTCGTCCGTCCGAGAGTAAACTGGCAGCCTATTCAGGTCATTTTCCGATCGTGGAGTTAGATGCCTCGTTCTATGGGATACCTTCAGAACGTAGTATAGTAAAGTGGATTACGGAAACACCGGAATCTTTTCAATTTGTTGTTAAAGCTTATCAAGGGATGACAGGTCATCAGCGTGGGGAAATCCCTTTTTCTTCAAAAAAAGAGATGTTTGACGCGTTCACAAATTCCTTAACTACAATGGTAAAGGCAAAAAAACTGGCAATGGTCTTATGCCAATTCCCCCCCTGGTTTGATTGCAGAAAGGGAAATGTGGACTATTTAAAATATTGTCGTCATGGTTTAGGAGATTTAGATGTGGCTTTGGAATTTCGGCATCAATCATGGTTTACAGAGCAATATAAGGAAAAGACACTACGCTATATGGAAACCGATGGTTGGATACATAGTATTTGTGATCAACCACAAGCTGGAATGAAATCAATTCCCTTTGTACCTGAAGTGACTTCAAAAGAAAAAACACTCGTTAGGTTTCATGGAAGGAATGTCTATGGTTGGAATAAACCAGCTAAAGGACAGGACTGGCGGGATGTGAGATATTTATATGATTACAGCAATCAGGAACTAACAGAACTTGCTACCTCTATTAAAGAGATCTCATCGAAAACAAATAACTGTTATGTAATATTTAATAATAATTCTGGTGAACATGCTGCAGAAAATGGGAAACGTTTCGTCGAAATTATGGGTCTAAAGTACAAGGGATTAGGACCTCGACAATTAGGTCTTTTTGATTAATAATAGATATAATATTGACACAATATCCCAATTCATACTATTATTAAGTGTTTTTTATGGTATTCCATCAAAAATAAAACTATGTAAGGGGAAGCAGGCGGTAGTTAGTGGAATGGATTATATTGTTGTTTTTAGGACTAATTGCCTCTGTTTTTGGAAGTATTATGGGTCTTGGTGGTGGCATCATCATTGTTCCGGCCTTAATGATCCTAAATGATTATAGTCCAATACTAAGTGGGATTACTCCACAAATAGCAGTTGGTACCTCATTACTAATCATGATTTTTACAGGTTTATCATCCACTCTTGCTTATTTAAAACAGAAAACTGTAGATTATAAAAGTGCATTTCTTTTTTTTGCGGGAAGTGGTCCTGGGGCACTCTTTGGAGTTTGGTTAAATAAAGATATGCAAACTGATTCATTTTTAGTGTTATTTGGGATCTTTATTATCATCGTATCCTTTATATTAATGGTCAGAAAACATGTTAGGCCCTTAAAAAGAAAGCCATCAGGTATTCAAAGGAGTTTTGTTAATGACGAAGGGATTAAAGTGGAGTATGGCTATCAAGCAGTTGTAGCGATCCCCATCGCTTTTTTCGTGGGAATGTGTTCCGGATTATTTGGAATTGGCGGAGGATCTTTAATGGTACCTGCTATGATTATCCTTTTCCGATTCCCTCCCCATTTAGCAGTGGCAACATCAATGATGATGATTTTCTTGTCCGCAATACTAAGTTCCATTTCCCATATAACTTTAGGGAATGTAGACTGGATGTATGCATTAGCTCTGATACCAGGAGCGTGGATTGGCGGACAGATCGGTGCAGCTATAAATAGAAAAATGACCAGTGTTTCTCTCGTGAATTTACTGAGGATTTTTTTGATAATTATAGGAATACGTCTTATTTATCAAGGATTATAGATATAGGTTTAAGTGGTGATGGAATGAGGTGAGGCTGTTGTCAACTAAACAACTTCGGATTCTACATACAAATGATCTACATAGTCAGCTAGAGAATTGGTCAGCCGTTGTCGCATGGATAAAAAAGGCACGGTTTGAAGCGGAAAAGTCAGGAGAGGACGTCCTTTTGTTTGATATTGGGGATCATGCGGACCGTGTCCATCCGATGACGGAAGGTCTCCGTGGCAAAGGGAATGTTGTCTTATTAAATAAATTAAATTACGATGCAGTAACGATCGGTAACAATGAAGGGATGACATTTACAAAAGAAGATTTAAACCAATTATACGATGATGCAAATTTTCAAGTCGTACTTGCTAACCTCTTTCATAAAGATGGAGACAGGCCCCATTGGGTAAAGCCATATCAAATATTCCGGACAAAACAAGGGATAAAAGTCGGTGTAATCGGAATCACCGCACCTTTTTACACATTCTACCATATACTTGGCTGGAGAATTGATGATCCAGTTGAAAGTATTCGTAGCTATATTTATAAACTTCGTCCAGATGTGGACTTTCTAATTTGTCTGTCTCATCTAGGGTTAACTGAAGATGAAAAACTTGCAGAACTGTTTCCTGAATTAGACCTTATACTTGGTGCACATACCCATCATGTGTTGCCAGAAGGTAAAAAGGTTAACGAATGTTGGATAAATCAAGCTGGTCGATCAGGGAAATTTGCGGGAAATGTTAAAATAACATTTAAGTCTTTTGATAGAGACATTTCCATAAATACTATCGATGTCAGATCTGAAGAGATAGATTTGAAGAACCGTGATCTTGGAACAGAAAAGGAATTACATTTTCTTACGGGGAAAGCGGAGACCAAACTTGAAAGGTCAGTCACATTTCTAGAATATTCAATGACAGTTGATTGGTATAAGGAAACACCACTTATAAAATTGCTTGCTGAAGGTGTGAGGGAATGGTGCCAAGGAGAAATTGGCATGGTTAATGCAGGTGTACTTTTAGGGAATTTAACTAGTGGGAACGTCACTTACCAAGACATACACCGGATCTGTCCACATCCAATTAATCCAGTCACCGTGATCATTTCTGGGGAAAAGCTGTTGGAGACTATTCGACAAGCACAAACGAAAAAAATGGTAGAATTTGCATTGAAGGGATTTGGATTTCGTGGCAAAATATTAGGTGCGATGATCTTTGATGGTTTGACAATAAACGAATCAGTAGAAAGTCCAATATCCTTTGTTCAGGATAAAGATATATTAATACATGGAGAATCCTTATCTAAGAAACGTTTATACAAGTTGGCAACACTGGATATGTTTACATTTGGACATTTATATCCTGCAATTAGCAGTAATAAGGAAAAAAAATACTATATGCCAGAGTTTTTAAGGGATATATTAGCATGGAAATTACAACTTAGTGGTAAACTTTAAAATCTATACGTTGGACGTACACAGATACCCCCTTTTTTCATAGGCTATTATGTAATAAATAGGAAGATAGTACAGAAAAAGAGGTGGGCCAAATGGTAGAATTATATCCTGTTTACCTTGATGGAGTACCATTTACAGCGGTCTCTGTTAAACTCCCGGAAACTAACTTATTAGTTGTTACAAACAACAGAGGTTACATCATGTGTGGGGCTTTAGACGTGGCATTATTAAATGATAAATTAAAAGACCGTAAAGTAATTGCGGGGCGAGCAGTGGGAGTAAAGACCATTCAAGAATTAATTGATGCACCACTGGAATCAGTTACAATTGAAGCAGAGAACCTTGGAATTCATAAAGGTATGACGGGAAAAGACGCTTTACTAAAGTTAACATAAAAGGATTATTAGTAGTTGTTCCCCTCTCTTTCAGGGGGGAACGGTTACGTCACTATATTAAGGGTGTGGTCATTCATGAAACTAAGGTCAGTCCAATCATTACAGGTTAAAGATGTTTTAGCGAAGGCGATTTATAATGAACAGGGTCAAGTCCTTTTAAATCATGGTGTATCCCTTTCTGAAGGAATGATCAAAAGGCTTAAACAAAAAGGTATTTCGTTTGTATACATAGACGATAGTGATACATCGGATATTTATGTTGATGATGTGGTAAAGGATTCAACGCGACAGGAATCTATTAAAACAATCAGAGAAAACTTCGAGACTATTTCCAAACTGAATAATATGGGGAAATCCATTGATGTGGACAAGCTTAGCCCCTCATTTTCAAAGGTTGTGAAAAATATATTGACGGATATACAAGGTCATAAACAAGCAGTCTCCATGTTGTCAGATGTCTTTTGTTATGATTCTTATATTTTTCATCATTCTTTAAATGTAACAGTGTATTCCCTGGCCTTCGGGAAGAAATACGGGCTGAATGAAAAGCAGTTACATGAGCTTGGAATGGGAGCAATTCTCCATGATGTTGGTAAAATAGCTGTCCCTGTTGAAGTTTTAAATAAGCAGGGTAAACTTACAGAAGAAGAATTTAAACTAATACAAGAGCATTCTACTATTGGTTTTGATTTGTTGCGAAGATCTAGTACAATCTCTTTACTTACAGCACATTGTGCATACCAGCATCATGAAAGAATGGATGGCTCGGGATACCCTAGGGGTTTAAAAGGTAAGGATATACATTTATATGCAAAGTTGATCGGTATTGCTGATGTTTTTGATGCAGTGACTGGAAACCGTGTATATCGTAAAGCGCGTCTTCCGCACGAAGCTTTGGAAATACTGTATGCAGGGGCAAACACCTTATTTGATAAAGGAATGGTGGAGACATTTGCTAAAACTGTTGCTCTATATCCCATTGGATTAGAAGTAACACTCAGTGATGGAAAAGTAGGAATTGTATCAAAACATAACGGAGAAATGACTGCAAGACCAGTTGTGAGGGTTTTAAAAGAAGATGGAGAAAAGGTTCAGCCGTATGAAATAAATCTAATGGAAAAATTAGATGTGACCATTGTTGCCTGTGAAATCTCCCTCTCACAAAATGTGGAGGCATCTTGATGATTGTGTCTTCTACCTATCTCTGGATAGGAAACGCTCCCTATTGAACTTAAGATATTTAGGAAAGGTGTTATTTGAATGAGACAATATTTAGATTTATGTCAATATATTTTAGATCATGGTAAGGAAAAAGAAGACCGGACTGGTACAGGTACCATCAGTACTTTTGGCTATCAAATGCGATTTGATTTGAGTGAAGGATTCCCGGTTGTAACGACTAAAAAATTAGCCTTAAAAGCAATCACACATGAGTTACTGTGGTTCATCAAAGGGGATACGAATATTCAATATTTGAAAGAGAATAATGTCCGTATTTGGAATGAGTGGGCAGATGAAAATGGTGATCTGGGACCTGTATATGGTAAGCAATGGCGTTCTTGGCCAACTCCCGATGGGAAATCTATTGACCAGTTAAGAGAAGTAGTGGAACAAATTAAAATTAATCCAGATTCACGTCGACTCCTTGTGAATGCATGGAATGTGGGGGAATTGGATAAAATGGCTCTGGCCCCTTGCCACTGTTTATTTCAATTCTATGTAGCAGATGGAAAATTGTCCTGCCAATTGTATCAAAGAAGTGCTGATGTATTCCTGGGAGTTCCTTTTAACATAGCTTCTTATTCATTACTCACAATGATGATTGCCCAGGAATGTGGTTTAGAACTTGGTGATTTTGTCCACACTTTTGGAGATGTCCACATTTATAAAAACCACTTGGAGCAAGTCCGTTTACAGCTTACAAGAGACCCTAGACCATTACCAAAGATGAAGTTGAATCCTGAGGTAAAGTCAATTGAAGATTTCACTATTGATGACTTTGAACTGGTTGACTATAATCCCCATCCACCTATTAAGGGAGAGGTTTCTGTATGATATTCATGATCGCTGCTGTAGGGGAAGGTATGGTCATTGGGAAAGACGGTGATATGCCGTGGCATCTTCCAAATGATTTGAAATATTTTAAACGGACGACTTCAGGACATCCCGTTTTAATGGGAAAGAGGACATTCGAGTCTATCGGAAAAGCTTTACCAAATCGACGCAATATTATTTTAACAAGGGATAAAAGTTTTTCAGCCGAAGATATAGAAGTTGTAAATTCCCTAGATGAAGTAAAAGAGTTGTTGGAGTTAAATAATAGTCGTACGGACGGCAAGAAAGAACAGTTCTTTGTAATAGGAGGAGCAACTCTTTATAATCAATTGATTGGGATAGCGGACCGCCTTTATATTACAAAAATTCATGCGCATTTTGAGGGAGATACCTATTTTCCTGAAATCAATGAGGAAGAATGGAAAGTGGTTTCCTCTGAAAAGGGGGAAGTTGATGAAAAAAACCCATATCGCCACACATTTGTTGTATATGAAAGAAGGACAAAATAAAAACGAGAATTTGAAAAGGAAAACACTATTCATTACTTACATATATATACACATGAAAACTAATATGAAACTGTCTCTTACATCAATTATATTGATTGTGAAGGCAGTTTTTATATTTTGCAGCTTGGAATAAATATTAATGTGCTACAAGCACCTCTTGTCTGCATATGTATTAAAGCAGAGGAGGTGTACAATCATGAGAAATAAATCACCAATTCTTTCAAAAAAGCGAAAACCATTTAAACCGCAAACGAAAAAGCGGAAAGGTCCATTACCCTTTCGATATGTCATCTTAATATCTTTTACTATATTCTGTTTTTTCACGGTAATTGGATTAGTGATAGTGGAACAAGGTATCAGACCTACTTTAGTTGATATAGCGAGAACGGAAACACAGCGGATCGGAACACTGGCAATAAATGATGCCATTTCAAAAAAGATACTCGAAGAATCAGGATTGGAAGATATATTAGATTATCATATGGATGATACTGGAAGGGTATCCTATGTTGAAATAAATGCCCCTGTCTATCTACGTGTCCACCGTGAGACAGTGAAAAGGGTACAAGATTACCTTAATGATATTGAGCATGGACGAATTCGTGATCTGACACTTCCAACTGATGTGGAGGTGGATAGGGAAGGAGCAACCTTTACAGAGGATGGTATTATTCATATGATTCCGTTGGGACAGGCGACAAATAATGCCCTATTGGCACATTTAGGACCAAGAATTCCCGTTCGTCTATCTGCAATAGGTGACGTTAAAGCAAATTATAGTCGTGAAGTGATAACAACTGGTATTAATAATACATGGATCAGTATTTTTATTGATATTGAAGTGGACGTTCGAATTGTCATTCCTTTCTCAACGGAAACAGAGGTGGTCAAAACGAGCATCCCCGTGGCAATGGCCTGGTTCCCTGGGGAAGTTCCTGAGTTTTATAGTTCTGGAGGAGATGGGATGAATCCGGCTATCATACCAGATATAAAGGAAAGGTCACCAGAAGAATCAAAAGAGAGGGAAGAATATCAAGTGGATAGGGGGTTGGATGAGATGATCGAAATCCGTCCATAACCGAGAACAATTTAGAAGTGCCCAGATGCTTTTGAGTAGGGGCACTTTCTTATAAGGTAAAGCATATGTTTTTTGCACCTTCAAGCAAGTTGTCTAGCTCCAGCACCTACTCGCATGGGAACTGTAAAAGTGGTGCTTTTCCACTTTTACAGTCCCTAAGCAATGAGCGTAGCCGTCGCAATCTTTAAAAAGCCTGATAGGAGTGGTTTTCTCCTATCAGGCGAGCGACGAGTGCAGCCATTGCCATACAAATAAAAGGAACTGAAAAAGTGGTTTTAAACTATTTCTGTTCCTTCCTAATCGCTACGGGGCACTTCGGAAGTGACAACCGAAGTCAAAGAGCGGACTTCTAGTTGTCATTCCTCCACTGCCCTACGCTCGTGACCATAGGTGATTGCGCTTTTCTTAGTGTCACGAAGTTTTCTAAAAAAGTATTTATTGTAAAAAAATTGTAGTTGGATTCTTCAAAAGTATTAAAAAACCCTTTATTCACTTATACCCTTTAAAGTGAAAAAGTAAAGTTATCAGATTTATATACAATATTCAGAAAACAATTTGACAATTCGACATTTGGTTTATATAATAAACAAGCATAGTAGTATATTATCTTACATACAGATTAATAAAAGGAGGGACACGAGCTTTTTATGGCCTTTATAAAAGTCAGAATATACTAAATTATAATTTTATTAAGGAAGGGAGTTGCATCCAATGGAAACACGTGAACAATGGGCATCAAAAATGGGCTTTATCCTTGCAGCTGTTGGATCTGCAGTTGGATTAGGTAATATTTGGCGGTTCTCCTATGTGACAGGTGAAAGTGGTGGAGCGGCGTTTTTAATCATTTATGTACTTTGTATTTTCCTTGTTGGATTACCAGTTTTATTAGCTGAATTTTCGGTTGGTCGAAGGGGACAATCAGATGTTATAGGATCATTCAATAATATTGCTCCAGGGAAACCTTGGGTTTTGGGTGGTATTATAGGTGTTTTGACCTCATTTTTAATTTTATCTTTCTACGGTGTTATTGCCGGTTGGGTCGTATTTTTCCTATTTAGTTACTTAACAGGAAGTGCTCAGGCAGTTGCCGGTGGTGAATATGCCGATTTCTTCGTAAACTTTATTGGTGGAGCTGCAGGCCCAGTAATTTGGCAAGTTATCTTCATGGCAGCTGTAGTAGCTATTGTGTATTTCGGTATTAAAAAAGGTATTGAATTATCAAATAAAATTTTTATGCCATTACTTGCGTTAATCATCCTTATCCTAGCAGGTTATGCCTTAACATTAGATGGGGCAGGGGAAGGTTTGTCATTCTTATTTACTCCTGATTGGTCTGCTTTCGGAGATGCAAGTGTATATGCAGCTGCAGTCGGGCAAGCATTCTTTACGTTGTCACTTGGTATGGGGGCGATGATCGCATATAGTAGTTACTTACCAAAAAATACGAAACTCCCTAGTGCCGCAGGAACAGTAGTAACACTAGACACACTCTTTGCGATTATTGCAGGTATTATGATTTTCCCTGTCGTATTTACATTTGGGGTTGACCCAGCAGCAGGTCCTGCATTAATCTTTATAACACTTCCAGAAGTATTTAATATGATGGGCGGAGCGGGGACGTTCTTTGCCATCCTATTCTTTTTCTTAGTTGCAATTGCAGCTTTGTCTTCTGCAATATCTTTATTAGAAGTAAGTGTTTCATATGTTATGCGTCAATTTAATTGGTCCCGTAAAAAAGCAGCATTAATTGCAGGTGTGGTGGTAACATTATTTGGAGTTCCATCTGCACTTAGTCAAGGTGGGCCACTTTCAGGTGAAATATTCGGGCTATCTTTCCTAGATTTAGTGGATACAATTACAGATAAATATACTCTTCCTTTATCGGGATTAATCGTTGCCTTATTTGTAGGGTGGGGATGGAACAAGGTAGATGCACTTAAAGAAACAGGCTTAACCGACTCACTTATTGGAGTGGTATGGTTATGGTTTATTCGGGTAATTGCTCCACTGGGTATCCTGTGGATTCTTCTGCAAAACATTTTTGGATAAAAGGAAACAGCATCCCTATCTTACTGGGATGCTGTTTTTTTCAAGAGATAAGGATTTATAAACTTTCGGGCATACCACAGGACGTGGCGTTTTGCCGATGGACGGACATACTTCGGGGTGATGCTTGTAGAGGAAGCGTAACTGCCCTACACTTGTGACATAGAATACTTATTGCTTGAATGAATAACTTTATTTTTTCCTGTCCCTTTTTTCCCAATTGCGTAAGCTTGGATAAGGGTCAAATGACCATTCAATTACTCCGTTGTCTCGATACATTCCATAGTGTAAATGTGGAGGGAACTTCCCTTGAGTCCCAGGTTTACCGTATCCAGAACTTCCCACATAACCAATGATGGTTCCAGGTTCCACTATTTTTCCCTTTTCAATTTCTTTCTCAAAGCTACTTAGATGTGCATAATAATGGTAAACATTATTAGTATCACGAATTCCTACACGCCATCCTCCATATTTATTCCACCCTTTTAATTCAACGATACCATACGTGGTTGATTTCACAGGTGTACCATAGTCTGCAAAGATATCTGTTCCCTCATGAATTCTTCTTCCTCCCCAACCTCTACCGTCTCCCCAAGTACTGCGGTAACTGTAGTTATATCTTAAAGGAACAGGAAAGGATCGATCTCGTAAATCCAATGTATTAAAGTGTTCGTAAATTTTTGCATGTCCCATTATCAGTTCCACAGCTTTATCCCGTTGATAGTGGTCCCAAATGGCAATTTCAATATCTTCTCTTGTGTTTCCGAACTTAGAAAGGTGCTGTGACATCGTATACAATACATCTTCATCATCTTTCCTATTTGCCTTTCCATCCCCATTTCCATCTAAACCAACTCCTTCAAATAGGGAGATAGATATGGAATTAGTATCGTCAGGATCTGGATTAATTTCTCCCGCCCATCTTTCAGGTTTAAAATGTATTGCAATAAATCCTTCTTCTTCTGGAAGATCTTTTCTTGCTATTCTTAATCCCCGTTCATAACTATCAATTGCAGCATAATAGTACCAAGGAATTTGAGAAGTAGCTTCTGCTTTTTTATATAATGACATCCGTTCTTGATATATTTCCTCTGAAGAAAGATCCTTTAATGTTTCAGCTGAAAAATTAGGTGGAAGGATGAATAGAAGAGGAATGAGACAAATTATCCATTTAATGTAAAGTTTCATGATAGGTCTTCTCCTTTCATCAACATTCATAAATGTTATTGTTCGGAAAATGGGTATTGTCCATTCCAACAAATTATGGAAACAAACACAACCTTTGAGATTTCTTTGTTTTCATGGTAAAGTAACTAATGATTATCTGGTAAGTTGGAATACTCTTAGTAGTATCCTTGAAGAAAATATTTTATAAATAAACTTGTCAGAGTTTTAAAATGTAAATTAAACGGAGCGTGAACGACATGGCAAAACAGGAAGAATACATCCGTAAACCAGATTGGTTAAAAATAAAGTTAAATACCAATGAATCATACACTGGGCTAAAGAAGATGATGCGGGAGAAGAAACTACATACTGTTTGTGAAGAAGCACGGTGCCCAAATATACATGAATGTTGGGCAGAACGGAAAACAGCAACTTTTATGATATTAGGTGACATCTGTACCCGTGCTTGCCGTTTTTGTGCTGTTAAAACGGGATTGCCAACAGAACTTGACCGCGAAGAGCCGGAAAGAGTAGCGGAATCAGTAGCGTTGATGGGGTTAAAACATGCAGTAATTACTGCAGTGGCAAGAGATGATTTAAAAGATGGTGGGGCGGAAATTTTTGCAGAGACCGTTCGTGCGATTAGACGTCGTAGTCCTTTTACTACCGTAGAAGTACTACCTTCTGATATGGGTGGTAAAGAGGAGAATTTAAAAATATTGTTGGATGCCCAGCCGGCTATCTTAAATCATAACATTGAAACAGTGAAGCGACTTACTCCAAGAGTCCGGGCTAGGGCGACGTATGAACGCTCCTTAGAATTTTTGCGTAGAGCAAAGGAAATGCAGCCTAAGATACCAACCAAATCCAGTCTTATGATAGGGTTAGGGGAAACGAAAGAAGAAATAGTAGAGACGATGGACGATTTAAGAAGTGTGAATGTGGATATTATGACTATTGGGCAATATTTACAACCAACGAAAAGTCATTTAAAGATAAAAAAATACTGGACTCCGGAAGAGTTTAGGGAATTACGGGATATTGCCTTAAGTAAAGGTTTTAAACATTGTGAATCAGGTCCATTAGTTCGTTCCTCTTACCATGCTGACGAACAGGTAAATGCAGCGGAACAACGATAATTGAATTAAAATAAGGGTGTTACCATACTGAATGGTAGCACCCTTCACATTTATCTACCTGAGCGAATTGCCCCTGCACGATTATCGTTAATATCTTCGTGGAACTGGTCGTTATTCCAATCTTCCATTCGGGAGTTTTCAAAATCAATTTGTTCTCCTTGTGGTGATTCCAGCATTAAATCAATGGTTGCATTTAGTGAACCGACATAATCTTGATCCTTTGATGACATACCACGGTACTTTTCAATCTCTAACATCATTACCGGGTCATCACTTACATAGACATCGAAGTAAGCAGGGACAATGGAATAAGCTGTATTCCTCACTTGCGTTGCTAAGTATTTACGATCCATGTCCTCCATTTCATTTTCACCAGAATCATATGCCACGAGAACATGTTGGTCCGTAACAAGTGCCGCAGATTCCCGAACGTCTTTTAATGAAGCTGTTAATTGACCAATAGTTTCTGCCATTAAGGAACGGTCGTATACTGCTAAGGTGGCTGCACCACCCAGTGCAGTTGTATCTGTATATCGACCGAATCCAAACCGCGTATATTGATCGGTATCATCAGTGGCACGTCTATTTAATACAAAATGCTGATTCGGCTGTTGATAACCCCTGAGGAGATCCATCTGTTGCCCTTCAGCTCCATGTGATCCTTCCGTATTACCGCACCCACTCGTAATTAAGGAAAGGCTTAACAAGGTGATCAAAGATAATACAGTTTTTTTCATGTTAAAAAACACCTCCTATCAGTAGGATGACCGATAGAACCTTTGTTTAAGGGTGGTAATTAATGGCTCTCTTTTGTATTGATTATTGAAATTTGTAGAAAAATAAGGCAAGATAGAAATTAGAAAAGCGAGGTGGGAAATTGATGGTAAGTATACAAGGTGCATCTTACGAAGTAGTGGAGGATGTAAGAAACGGATGGAATGAAGAAGAATTTAAAAATCGTTATAGTGATGTTTTAAATAAATATGATTTTATCGTTGGGGATTGGGGTTATGATCAATTACGATTAAAAGGTTTTTTTGACGAAGAAAATAAAAAGGCAAGTTTTGATTCGAAAATTGGTTCCCTTCCTGAATACTTATATGAATATTGTAACTTTGGCTGTGCTTACTTTATTGTAAAAAAAGTAAAACAACCACAAGCAGTAAGTAAATAAATAAAAACCAAAAGCCATCGTAAAGTGATGGCTTTGGTTATTCTATTGGTGTAAATTATGGTTTGAATGGTTCTTCTCGGTCAATCCGTTTATCATCATGTGTAGGATGAGACCCTGGGTCTTTCCGTTCCAAGTCTTGATGGAGGTTACGGTTCTCATACGTAAACGCACTGGCGGAACGCTGGCCATCTTTCCAGGCAGTTGTTTTTTGTAGGGTACCTTTAATTGGGGAACCATATGGCCCTTCAGGGGTTTGCTCTGGAATAATTTCTGATTTATTCTTTTCCACTGTTGAAAAATCGGTGTAGTATTCATCGTCATGGTACATAAACAAAGAAAACACCTCCTTATAAGTTAGTATGGTAAAAGGAGGTGGAAACATTCTTAGCAAATAAATAATTGCTTAATATGTCACATGAAATGCTGTTTTTCTCTTCACTTAATTTGGGGAGAATGACATCTTGAATGTTATATTACTTCATAAAGGAAATCCCTTAGTTCATTTCCTTCCTCTTCTGTTAGTTGAAAAGCTTCTTCAATATATCCAGGTTCTTCCAAATCATCCTGTCCAATAATAGCAAAACGATTAGACTGAATATCTAGAACTAATCTTTTCCCATAGTATCGGTTAGTTGATATGAGGACGATATCGTATCTTTGGTGTTCACCCATAAAACTGACATAGCGTGTTTTCGTTTCTTCATTTTCATCATATAAAAAAAAACGTTCTGACATAAAATCTCTCCTTTTTCTTTGTTCCTACTTTTCCCTTTATATGAATTATGCCAAAACTTTTCCTACATTACCAACTATTGAATTAAAAATGTACATTTTATTTTCAAAACTTGAATTTTGGAAATATGATAAAATAAGGTGAGATATGAAAGGATGATGAAAGTGTACTTCGTGGACAGAGAATTAATTGAGAAACGTTTATTATACATAGAAAAACAGTTGGAGGTTTTCTCGAAACAAAAATCATGGGAAACGGAACTGGAATGCTTAGCTTTAGAAAGAATTTCACATATGTTAATTGAAGTGATTGTAGATGTTGGGAACCAAATGATTGACGGATTTATAATGCGCGATCCAGGAAGTTACGAAGATGTGGTTGACATTCTTGAGGACGAAAAAGTTATCTCGAAGGATGATGGGGATGCACTGAAAAGAATTCTTCCTTGGAGAAAAAACTTATTGCAGGATTATGTGGAAGTAAACCATCACGTATTGGCGAACTCTTTTTTTAAAGAAAGTGAAACATTACTGCGTTTTCCAGGCAAAGTTAGGATGTACTTAAAAAATGAATTAGGACCAGTTTCTGCATTTTTGCCAAATAAGGAGTAAATTTACTCCTGTGTTCCATGGTGATTTGATATTTTTGTAATCTCCGGGTAAGTTTTTCTAGCTCCAGCGCCTACTCGCTGAGGGGCACTTCGGAAGTGACAACCGAAGTCAAAGGATCGGACTTCTAGTTGTCATTCCTCCACTGCCCTACGCTCGTGTTCATAGGCGCTTGCGCTTTTCTTGTTATTATTTGTGAAAAAGTGAACATATGATGAACTGATTAAGTCAAATTTGTAAACATTTATGTAATTATATTTTCGGATGTCTTTTCATTAGGTAAAATGTAGGAGAAGGAAGGTGAGGAAAATGGTGACGAAAACCACCTCAACACGAGATCAGATTCTCAGTCTATTAAAAAGAAAAAAACAGTTAACGGTTTCAGCAATTGCTCATGAACTTGATATTACAGAGATGGCTGTAAGAAGGCATCTCAATACATTAGAAAGAGACGATATTGTTGAAACAACATTATTTCGTCAGGCAATGGGTCGCCCAACGAATGTTTACCAATTATCGCATTCGGGCCAAGAATTATTTCCAAGGGATTACGCTACTTTCTCGATTGAATTATTAAAAGATTTAGAACGATTAGAGGGAACAGACAAAGTTAAAGAACTTTTTTCAAGGCGTAGTGAAAGAATAAAAAATCGATATGAAAAAAGAATGTTTTTGAAAGATTTTGGCGAGAAGGTAGAGGAGTTTGCTAGGCTACAAAACGAAAACGGTTTTATGGCAGAAGTATCAACAGAAGAGGATGGAACATATGTCATAAAGCAATACAATTGCCCAATTGCTGATGTTGCTATCGAATTTCCATTAGTATGTGAGAGTGAAATGAACCTGATGAAGGAATTATTACATGCAGATGTACATTGCGTCACCTGTATCGCCACTGGACAAGATGGACATTGTTATTATAGAATCAGAGAAAAGAAATAATTGACATCGTCACTCATCATGGGTGACGATTCTGTTTTTATAAACAATCTTTAAAAGTAAACTCAAAAAATAAGTCATTGGAGGAAAGAGGAATTGAAGGACTATAAAGGATTTTTAATTGACCTCGATGGAACGATGTACCGTGGCGAGGAGAGAATTGAAGCCGCATCTCACTTTGTAAAAAAAATTAGGGATAAGAATATACCTTATTTATTTGTAACAAATAATTCTTCTAGAACACCTAGCCATGTAGCGGAAAAATTGATTTCTATGGACATACCTTCTACACCAGAACATGTTTTCACCACAAGTATGGCAACATCAAATTATATTAAAGAAAAGTTTCCAAAAGGACGAGTGTTTATGATAGGGGAAGAGGGATTAGAAGACGCTCTTCGTCAGTATGAATTAAAACTAGTTGATGGAGACGGAGAAGTGGATGTAGTAGTCATGGGAATAGATAGAAGTATTAACTATGAAAAACTTTCAAAAGCTTGTCTGGCAGTTCGGTCTGGTGCATTATTTTTATCAACTAACGGAGATGTTGCAATTCCAACGGAGCGGGGTCTTCTCCCAGGGAACGGTTCACTGACTTCCGTCGTTCAAGTTTCCACTGGAGTAAATCCAATCTATATAGGAAAACCAGAATCAATTATTGTAGAACAAGCCTTAGACGTGTTAGGAACGTCTCTGGTTGACACGGTAATGGTGGGAGATAATTATCAAACAGACATTTTAGCTGGAATTAATGCAGGAATGGATACAATAATTGTCCATACTGGTGTAACTGCAAAAAAACATCTTCTACAGTTGGAAATACAGCCAACATGGTCAATTGATTCTTTAGATGAATGGAAATTTTAGAGGAGAGGTAAGACCCGTGCCTTCAGCCTTGAATAATTGACAAATAAACGTCTCAGATATTCCCGTAACTGAGACGTTTATTTAAGCCATTTCAGTCTGTCCACTATTCTGTATTTTCTGCACTATGTGCTAGACGACTAGACGCTGCAGCGGCTATCGCCCCTACAATATCATCCAAGAATGTATGACAGCCTTGATTTTTATCGTTAAGCTTTTGTAACACACCAGGCTTTAATTTGTCTATATAACCATAATTAGTAAATCCGATTGACCCATAAACATTTACAATGGAGAGGGCAATTATTTCATCAACACCATACAGTCCTTCATCCCGTTCCACAATACCTTGTAGAGGTTCTTCCAATTTTCCTTGTTCACAGAGAAGGTCCAATTGAATCCCTGTCATTATCGCATTTTGTACTTCTCTTTTCTTTAAGACTTTTTCAATATGTTCGATACATAACTCTTTCGTTAAATTGCTGTAGTAATTTTTTTGTAAAAAATAAACGAGATCGGCAATATCCTCTATACTAACTCCCCGTTCTAGAAGCCATTCCCTTGCTTTTTCTGTGTAAAAGTCACTGTTTTTTTTCATCACACATCACCTGTTTTTATGGTTTTAAAAAGTATATGCAGCTGCCTAAAATCTGTGTAAATTTACTCATGATTGAAACATTACTGTGATAGGACATGTCTTCTTAGTGTGGTGAATTGTATGTAAAATTATTCTTGATGAATTATTAACAGCTTCCATATCTGGGTCATAGACTATAGGAGGAAAAGGTGGTGATTATATGTTAGAAAGGGAAGTTTTTCAACATTTTCGGATCTATCCAGAAGAAATAATGTACATTGGTGAAGACCTTATTATTGCTGCTGAGGGAAATCGTTATCTTTTGCGACCCATTAATGGAATGGAAAATACACTACAGGAGAAAACCTTAATGGGGCAGTGGATACAATATTTTGGAGATGAGGATGTAGCAACTTATTTAGAACCTGATGGTAAAAAAAACACGATCCACGATAACGGGATTAACTATGCTGTTTTTCAGTTACCGAGTGAAACCTTATCTCGAAAAACTGAAAAACGTGGATTAGGTCAACGTCTGGCGAGTTTTCATCAAGCGGGCTTTAGTTATACACCTCAGGATAAAAAGCAGATGAATTCTCAACTATTGTGGAAAGAACGTTGGGAACGAAGAGTAGATCAACTGGAAAGCTGGTACGTTACAAAAACAAAGGACACAAAGAAGTCCTCTTTTGATAAACAATTTTGCGAAACTTTTCCTTATTTTATAGGTATTAGTGAAAATGCCATACAGTTAGTGGCGAATATACTGATTGATGATCTTTCCTATCAGAGGGTAAACAAGTCCATCTGCCATGTGAAATTTCAAGAAAATACGTGGATAACTTTAAATGAAGGACAGGAATCTACTGTTAAAATTCCAACTGACTTTACACATGACCACTATACAAGAGACTTAGCTGAATATATCCGTACCATTTGGGTCAGTTCAGAGAACCCTTCCGTCCGTGAAGAAATAATTACATCTTTTCTTAATGAGTATGAATCAATTCAATCCCTTTCACAGCTAGATCAAAAATTATTAATTGCACGTCTCCTTTTTCCGCTTCATTATTTTAACACAGTGGAAGCATATTATCGTTCACAGGAAGGAGAAAGGGATAGGTTGGAAAAAAAGTGTGAGAGTATATTTTCAAACACAGCCGATTATGAACAATTATTTGTCTTTCTGATAAAGCGATATCCTAAGTTAAACCATATAAATAGCCTGCCAGATTGGATTATTCACTCTGCACACAGCATCGAATAAAAAATGCTGTGTGTTTTTAAATAAAAAAAACGTATTTGCCTCAAATGTGAGAGACAAATACGCTTTGTTTGTGTTTAATTAAAATACTTGCTCTAGCTCAGTAACTCCTGGTACTTCCTCTAACAGAGCTCGCTCGATACCTGCTTTTAAAGTAATTGTAGAACTTGGGCAAGATCCACAAGCCCCCATTAACCTTACTTTTACAACTCCATCTTCCACATCAACTAGTTCAACGTCTCCCCCATCTCGAAGCAGGAATGGACGTAATTTATCAAGAACCTCTTGTACTTGGGATTCAATAGTTGTTTCTGCCATACTTAACAACTCCTTTCTTTACTCTTACTTTCATTATAATATCCAATCAGGAAAAAATCCATGAACACGTCTTATTTTTTCTATCTTTATAGTTAAAAATGTGACAATAATGAAAAGGAAATAATATCTACATACTTATGTTATTATATATAGTGTGAATGAGATGTGTCAAAGGAGAGAAAGATTTTATGACGATTGTGACAGTATATGGTGCAGAAGAAAAATGTGCCAGTTGTATACATTTACCAAGTGCATTAGAAACCATGGAATGGCTGGAAGCGGCAGTTCATCGAAAGTATCCAGATCAGAAAATATCATTTGAGTATTGTGATATTGAATCTCCTCAAACGGAGGAGCAAAAGGATTTTGCAAGAAAAATATTGGATGATGAGTTTTTTTATCCCCTTGTAGTAATTGGTGGTGAAGTTATTGCTGAAGGAAATCCACGATTGCAAGACATATATAAGAAAATTGAAGAAAGTGAATAAATAAAAATGAGACTGTTTTTATGGAAGACACTGAAAAGTTGTTTTAAACTTTTTCAGTGCCCTCTTTTTATACAGTCTCATTTTTCTATAAAGGTTCATGTCAAAGGATTTATATCTAGTCGTGTTACATCGATCTAGTCGTACCTTAAAAAGGATTTGTTCTATGGTATTTTATTAATAGCCAGAATGATATTTGTACATCCATAGAACACCTGATTTTAAAACCCTGGGAACACGTCCGGTAAGTGCTTTTTCACCCATTAAGCCAAATCCATGTTTCTTTCCTAAGGAACCTAAAACACCTTTTAACTTTATTCGAGGCATTTCTTCAGGATACTTTTTTCCATCCCATTTCCTTTGTAATAGCATCGAAATTTGCTCTGCCTGTGCTTCTGCTAACTGGGCACTTGGTGCATGATTTAGTGCTGCACAATCTCCTACAACAAATACGTTATCAAACCCTGGAATATGATGATATTTTGTTACGAGGACGCGACCGATAGAATCTTTTTCCACGTCAAGATTTCGAACTAATTTATTCGCTTGTATTCCAGCTGTCCAAATAATCGCATCAGCGGAAACGGGTTTATCATGATTATAAAGAATTTCCGATTCAACCTTTGTTATATTTGCTCGATTAATAATCTCCACTTGATGATCTTTTAACCATGATTGCACATAAGTGTAAAGTTTGGCAGGGAACATGGACAGAATATTTTCTCCTCGATCAAATAATTTTACAGTGAGATCTGGACGGCTTTCCCTCAATTCACTTGCCAATTCCACCCCGCTCAATCCACCACCAACAATCGCAACAGATCCGTTTGCCTTTACACCCTGTAAAACTTGATATGTCTTTCTTGCTCTGCGCATACTTTGGATACTAAGTGTATATTTATCTGCCCCTGGTACACCATGATATTTATCTTCACAGCCTAAACCAATTATTAAATCGTCATAATGGAGTTGATCTCCGTTCTCTAAATCTACTACTTGATTTTCTAAATTAATATGGGAAACAGTTTCAAATTTCAACTCTAAACGAACATCGTTAGGGAACGCTACACGTAAATGAGAGTCAGCTACTGTTCCAGCAGCTAAAGCATAGAATTCCGTTTTTAAGCTATGATAAGGCTCTTTTTCAATTAATGTAATCGAAATATCTTTCAACGTTTTTGAAGTAAGGAGTTTCTGAATGACACGAAGACCACCGTATCCTCCACCGAGTATGATTAAATTCCGCACAAATAAGCCTCCTCTTTCAAACTCTACTATTTTATGTAATTTTTTGTATATAATATTTACAACATGGATATAATAATTTACTCAACATTTAAAATAGTAACAGTTTTTTGTCGAAATAACAATATACTTATCAGGCTAATCTTCAAGACAAATCCCATTATTACCATCTTCTCTTTGAAGAGTTTCGTGTTACATTGTTGACAAATAAAGTGGGAAACTGTAGGATGATGAAGATAATGTTGACTAACACGTTGAGGTGGTTTATAAATGAATCCAATCATCGAATTTTGTGTTAGCAATTTAGCCAGTGGGACGCAAGCAGTAAAGGAAATATTAGAGAAGGATCCTAATTTAGATGTTATCGAATATGGATGTTTAAGCTTTTGCGGCCAATGTGCAAGAAAAAAGTTTGCCCTCGTAAATGGTGAGATTGTAACGGGGAATACAAATGAAGAATTGCTAACCAATATTTATCAATTCATAGAAGATAATCCAATGTTTTAAATTCGCTATCGGTGACTAAAGTTGCCGATGGCTTTATTATTAATCAGGATTGTAACTATCTTTTTTATCCTATAGATGATGAAAGATGTGTTACAATATTTTTAAATAATATTATTCTCCCGTAGTACTATGATGAAATAGGATAGAAGGTGACATAATGAAACCAATACCATTTAATCATACTTGGCCGTATGAAATCCAAATGGGGGAAATCTATTTACAGGAGTGTCCCTATTGCAGTACTAGTAATGTACTAACCCATATGTCAATAATCTCATTAAAGAGGGCAAAAGATAGTGTGAAACAGCGGCTAAATCTCCCTTGCTGTTTAAAAACAATGTTAATTTTAGAAGCAGACGATGATTATTTTTGGACGAATGAAAAGCTGAGATAACTAGTTAATTTTGAAAGGAAGAACTGTTGATGGTAAAGTTCACGAAAATGCATGGGTTAGGTAATCAATATATATTTATCAATTGTTTTGATGTGAAACTAGAGGAGAAAGAACTTTCTTTATTAGCAGTTGAAGTATCGGATATCTATACCGGCATTGGCTCGGATGGTTTAATTCTGATGGGCCCTTCGGATGTGGCGGATCTACAAATGAGAATTTTTAATAAAGATGGTTCTGAGGCAAAAAACTGTGGAAACGGACTTCGATGTGTAGCGAAATACGCCTATGATTATAATCTGATAAGCAAAAAAGTAATGACCATTGAAACACTTGGGGGAATTGTTCAGGCGACAGTCCATCCAGATGATGCAGGTTCAGTTCTGCTAGTGACAGTAGATATGGGGAAACCTAGATTTCAAGCTGAGCAAATACCTGTGACAGGTGTTTCACAAGAGGGACCAATCGTTGGGGAAAAAATAGAAGTGGACTCCGAAAATCATGAAATGACAGTTGTATCCATGGGAAACCCCCATGCTATATTTTTTGTGGATGATATTGAAGATGCACCGCTGATGACACTCGGGCCAAAAGTTGAAAAGCATGAACGTTTTCCAGAGAGTGTAAATGTGGAATTTGTCCAGCAGGTTTCAGGGGATGAACTTCATTTTCGTGTTTGGGAACGTGGATCAGGAGTAACGCAAGCATGTGGTACTGGTGCATGTGCTGCAGTTGTGGCGTCTGTGCTAAATGGGTTGTCCAATAAGGGAGAGGAAGTACAAGTTCATTTAGCTGGTGGAGATTTGTATATCACTTGGGATGAGAGAGACCATGTTTGGATGAAAGGTCCTGCCGAAACAATTTGTGAAGGAACCTATTACCGAAAAAATCAGAGGAAATAATAGTAGATTTGCAAATGTTAATTTTCAATAATATGAGCTCCGCTGTTTTATCCGTGAAGATAAATTGCAGTTCGCATCAACACGGAACATTAACATAGACTAATAAAAGTAGGGTTGTTTGAAGTAGTTCCATGTGGGATAAATCTTTGAACAACCTTTTTAATGTGGAACGAGAGGTTAACTATACAGTAACTTTTTTATAAACTAATGAAAAAACCGTCTCAACTGGGAGACGGTCAATCGATTTAGTATTTTTTCACAACATTGTAAAAAGTGTCCCTTTCGACAGGAACTTTATTTGCACCTTTGATTAAATGTATTAGTTCTTCTCGCGTAAGTCCTTGAGAGGTTAATGCCCCAACAGAGTGGGAAATTCTTTCCTCAATTAAGGTACCGTGAATGTCTGAACTTCCAAAAGCTAATGCCATTTGTGTTAATTGAGGTCCAATATTTATCCAGTAAGCTTTAATATGGTCGAAATTATCAAGCATTAAGCGACTGATTGCAATGGTACGAAGATCATCGTATGCGGAAGTACGGCGTTTTAATCCTGCATTAATACTTTTAGGCTGCATTGCTAAAGGAATGAATACCATATATCCATTTGTGCGATCTTGTAATTGACGAAGGCGGTCCATATGAATTAACCGTTCTTCCTTGGACTCTATGGAACCGTATAACATCGTTGCATGTGTTTTTAATCCAAGTCCATGAGCAATTTCATGTGCTTCCAACCACTGATCTGTTGAAGCCTTCTCTGGGCTCATTTTTGCACGATACCGTTCCGTAAGAATCTCTGCCCCACCTCCAGGAAGTGTGTCAAGACCTGCTTTAATAAGTTCTTCCAATACTTCTTTCATGGATAAACCAGAAATACGGGAGAAAAATTCAATTTCTGCTCCTGTATAAGCTTTAACTGTACATTGGGGATAATGTTTCTTTAAAATACGAATCGTATCTAAATAATAGTCAAATGGAACTTCCGTATTATGTCCACCAACGATATGAAACTCACGAATATTATCATTCCAACGATCTTCCACATATTTTAATAATTCTTCCTCGTTCATTGTATAAGCGCCTTCTTCACCAGGTTTACGTTTAAACCCGCAGAAAGAACAGCTTGCTTCACAGACATTTGTGGGATTAATATACATGTTTTGAATGAAATAAACATTATCACCGTTTATTTTCGTATTCACCTGATTAGCTAATTGTGCGATAGCTAGCAGATCAGTTGTTTCATAAAGCTTTAGTCCATCTTCAATGGAAAGGCGTTCTCCTTGGACAACTTTCTCTTGAATCTCTTTTAGACTGTTATCTAATAAAATAGTGTTCATTATTTTTCCCCCGATCAACAGTAATAAAAGCTACTAGTATAGCTTGTTTGATAAAACATGGCAAAAGTCTACCATATGATATTGTTTAAAATTATAAACATAACTGCACACGAATGCATATTATGAAGACATAAAACCTTTTTCGTATGCCGAAACTCTTTCTCTATCTTACCATCAATTTTACAATAGTGACAAATAGAATATATGGAAACCTTTCGTAGATTTTTACGCTTACTTAAAAATTACCTAAGCCTTAGTTTCCGATTTGATTTCTTGAAGGATGTTTTGGGAAAAGATATACTATAGTTAACTTCTGAAGGATAAAGGGGTGATTTATATGATTAAAGTTACAGAAGCAGCTGTTGCTCAAATAAAAAAAATGATGGAAGAGGAAGAAAAGAAAGATTTAGCTTTACGTGTTGGAGTCAAAGGTGGCGGTTGCAGTGGACTATCTTACGGGATGGGATTCGAAACAGAAATAGCTGAAGATGATATTACGTTCGAACAAAATGGAATAAATGTGGTAGTGGATAAAGAAAGTGAAGGAATATTAAAAGGACTTGTCATTGACTATAAACAGAACATGATGGGTGGAGGTTTCACAATTGATAATCCTAACGCCATTGCATCATGTGGATGTGGGTCTTCTTTTAGAACTGCAACAAATACTGGTACACCAGAAGAATGCTGAAATATAAAAAAGAGACCGTCTCGGTCTCTTTTTTTATTATATTTATAAGTTTTGGTACCTTCGGAAGTGACAACCGAAGTCAAAGAGCGGACTTCAAGCTACTTCTTCGAATTCGCTGTCCAACGAGCGTTTACTTCGCGAGTATGCTTCGAGTTGCCTCGACGGACAGGACGTCCTAATATCGGGCATGCCACAGGATGTGGCGTTTTGCCCGATGGACGGATAAACAACGGAGCGTTAGCTAGTAGAGGAAGAGGCACTGCCCTACGCTCGTGAGCATAGGCGCTTGCGCTTTTCTTAAAAGGTAAGAATTTATAAGTTTTTGCACCTTCGGGCAAGATGTCTAGCTCCAGCGCCTACTCGCTGCGGGACACTTCGGAAATGACAACCGAAGTCAAAGAGCGGACTTCAAGTTGTCATTCCTCCACTGCCCTACGCTCGTGAGCATAGGCGCTTGCGCTTTTCTTAATAACTGCACTAAACAGTGAAAAAAATAAACACTTTTAACTAAAAAAGGTGTTTACATTTTGTCAGACTAGGAGTATTATTATTGGTGGGAAAGATGTAGTAAATAATGGAAAGGAGGCTAAAAAAATGCAAAACGTTTATCAAACTGTAATTCAATTAAATACAAAACTGGCCTCCATGTTGGTGTCCCACCGGTAACTCCTATTATATATTGGATACATGCGCAGGTTAGTGCTTATTGACCTGCGCTTTTATTATGTCTAAAAACTGGTAATTACTTAACATAAAGTGATTATAACGCAGGTCAATTCTGACCTGCGTTTTTTGGTGCGCATTAATAGGTAAACAACTTACTACATTTAGAATGAAAAAAAGGAGGTGATAATGATGATGTTCCATTTATTGTTTATTACTGTAAAAATAAATAAACGAAGGTTTACAAATGAAGATATCCAGAGGGAAGCCCGACGTAGTTATGCCAATAAACTTCGTCAGGATGTTCAATCAAAGCAAGCGGAATATACGAGATTAATTTAGCATCTGACTGCTTTTTTAAAGGAGGTGAGTGGTTATGATGTTTCATATATTCTTTATTACTGTAAATATAACGAAGCGAAAATTTACTGAAAAAGAAATCATGAATGGACAACTAAGAAAGTATAGTAATGACGTCAGGAATGATATGCAGGTAAAACAAGCACAGTATACTCGATTAATTTAATGTCACGTAAAAGGTTAATGGATTTCAAATTTAGTAGAAGGAGGAGAGCTAAAGTGATTTTAAAAAGACCAGTTTATTATCTTGTTCGGTTACCAGAGGGGAAAGGCTTTGTTTAGCTGGGAAACAAATAAATAAATGAATATAACAAAAGACTGTCCAAAAAAAGTTAAGGAATTGACTTTTTGAATAGGGCAGTCTTTTCGTTTCTAAGCTCAGAATTATTTTTCTATTTCTAGCACTGGAACAATTCGCTGCTAGGGTCTTTAGATGTGTCAACAAAAAGATATATAACTTTAGTTAAACTTCCTTATAAAGAAATAGCTTGAATAGACAAAAATAACGACAAAAACAAAGAACATCCCAGAAACTAAACGAATGTCTAGTCAAAACAACTAGATGTTACATAAACTGTTTATGTCAAACGAGACTAGGACCTATATTATTTTACATGAGGGTTACAAATATGAAGCGTAAGGAGAGAGTAAAATGTTAAACAGAGGAACAGATTTATTTGGTTTTCCGTTATTTGGGAATCCTGGACGCAAACCATCTCATACTCTAACATTAAATGTTCAGGATACAGAAAAAGCTTTAATCATTGAGGGCGTTGTTCAAGGGTTTGAAAAAGAACATCTTCAAATCGAATTTGTGCGAAATGGTTTGTTAGTCATTGCAGAAAGACCCATTGAGGTTGCTGAAGGAGAAAGTAAAGAGGACGTTGAAGTAACTCCGCAGACAACACGTATTGAGCGATTTGTGCCTGTATTCTTCCCATTCACAGAAAAAGATGTAAAAGCTTCTTTTGCAGACAACACGTTGAAGATTGTTATTACAAAGAATAAAGAACACCGTAAATTCATTTCAGTGGAATAACAAACCAATAATGTTTTGTGCTTTAGTATTTCATATGGAGATAAATTGCTAAGTGGTAGTATATCCACTTAGCAATTTATTTTTTAATAGGTAAAATGTATAAGTTTTGGCAAATTCGGGGATTATTTAACTCCATCGCCTACTCGCTGCGGGGCACTTCGGAAGTGACAACTGAAGTCAAAAAGCGGACTTCTGTTGTCATTCCTCCACTGCCCTACGCTCGTAATCTTAGGCGATTGCGCTTTTCTTTTAAAACCAAAACCTGATTTTAGCCCTTTCCAAAAACATTTTCCTTACATAATCATATAATATAATGAATGATTTGTTTCTGTCTTAAGGGAGGGAAAAAGATGAGACAACAAAGATTTGAACCTAATCGATCGGCAGATCCTTTTAGTCAAGTAATGTTTGGAAATCATAAGCAACACCATCAACAGCACCATCAACACCACCATCAACACCACCAATCATATCAACAGCACCCATATTCAAATCCGTATCAGCAACAATATCAGCATCCACAACACCCACAGTACCAACAACACCCACAGCACCATCCAACTCAAACATTTCAGCATCATCAGCAGCACCCACAACATCAGTTTCATCAACAACCGATGCCGCAGCCTAATGGACCATTTTCTAAAAAACAAAAGATGCCAAAGCAGAAAATGAATGTAATGAAACATTTTCAAAAAGAAGATGGTTCACTAGATTTCGAAAAACTAGGAAATAGTGTCAATCAAGTGAGTGGAATTTATGGTCAGGTTAGTCCATTGGTGAAACAGCTATCTCCATTAATTTCAGTATTTAAGAAATCTTAATTTAGTTGACCATTTATGTGAGGTTGTCTCCTGAGAAGGGGGCAACCATTTTTATATTTTTGTTCGTATACTCAAATATGTATATCTCGAATGTATTTTAAAAAACTCACCTATTGAAAAATAAATTCCAACAGGTGAGTTTAAAATTATTGATTTTATTGTTTGTAAATGCTTTATTCTACCAGAAAAAGGCAGATCCTAATGCAAATCCTCCAATACCTGCAAGAGCAACCGGGAAGAAATTAGGGTTTCCACCCCATCCAGGGCGAGGGCCATATCCAGGTGCACCATATCCTGCGGGAGCACCGTAACCTGGGGCACCGTAATGACCATATCCAGGTGCTGCACCGTGACCATAGTAACCAGGATATCCATAACCAAAGCCGCCTCTGGCCATTGCAGGGCGTTCAAGCCAGACATTTTCCTGATCAACATCCATTATTCTTCCAGTATGCGTTTTACCACATTTTTCTGTTATTTGTACGAATTGACCTTGGTGTTGACAACATAAATCATAGTAACTCATTCATATCCCTCCCTTCTTGGGAATCTTTTAATAGTTTATTAACTAAGTAATTTGTTGATTGTACATATGTGCTAGTTTTTTATAAAAAATCCCTTTTTAGTTCTTTCTAAATGACGTAAGCCTAACTCTTTACAGATGTACTGGGCGAACTACACGATTTTAAATATATCAGCAGAAGTCTATACAAAATGTTGGCTCCTACATACAGTATTAATGCGAAGAAAAAATCGCAGGAAAATTAGCTAAGAGGAGGGAAGCTCAGATGGGTGCACCTGCTGGAGGATACGCTTCAGGTTTTGCGTTTATTATCGTGGTGTTCATTTTGTTAGTAATTATTGGTGCAGCAGTAGTAAGACCAGGGGGATATTATTACTAAAAAGTTCTCCGGTTTGACTCTCACTCAATAAGTGAGAGGAAAAATGTTGAAAAATGAAGGTTTCTTAAATTTAAAAAGGAGGAATTCAAAATGAGTCACTATCAAGACCCATATGCAGCTTACGGTTGTGCTCCTACAGCACCTGTAGCAGCACCAGCACACGGAGGAGGATTTGCAGGAGGATTTGCGTTAATCCTTGTATTGTTTATCCTATTAGTAATCATTGGGGCAGCTTTAGCTGCAGGAACTGGAGCAGCATACTAATTAGCAAAAAACAGAAGGCTGTGAGGACTTTCCTACAGCCTTTTCATTATAAACTTGGAAGATGACTACTCATAAGCAAGAGCCTAATTTAAACAATATTGGATTATCGTCTATACAAAATGTCATCTTCCACATATGTTATTGGTGCGAAGGATATTTCGCAAAGACTTTTCTCGAAGGAGTGAATGTTTCATGAGTCATACGACCGCAGGCGCAGGCGTAGGTGGATTCGCGTTTATTCTTGTAGTGTTTATCTTGTTAGTAATTATCGGAGCAGCCGTTGTTAGACCAGGACACGGTTACGGATATTACTAAGGTTTAAACAGTATTATCGAATCGAATAAATCAAATTTTAACGAGGAGGAATTCTTAAATGAGTCACTATCACGGAGGATACGCAGACCCAGCAGCAATGGGTGGTTATGGATACGGTGAACCAGGATACTATGGTTGCTGTGCACCAGCTGCACCAGTAGCAGCACCAGCACCAGCTCATGGTGGAGGATTTGCAGGAGGATTTGCATTAGTCCTTGTACTGTTTATCCTATTGGTAATTATCGGAGCAGCATTAGCAGCTGGAACTGGAGCTTACTAATAGCAGACTCAGGCTGCATGAATGAGGAAGAAGGCTGTTGGATTATCCAACAGCCTTTTCTCTGTAAAAAATAAGAAAGCATAAGTTTTTGCACCTTCGGGCATTGTCTAGCTCCAGCGCCTACTCGCATGGGAACTGAAAAGTGGTGCTTTTCCACTTTTACAGTCCCTAAGCAATGAGCGTAGCCGTCGCAATCTTTAAAAAGCTTGATAGGAGTGGTTTTCTCCTATCATGCGAGCGACGAGCGCAGCCATTGCCATACAAATAAAAGGAACTGAAAAAGTGGTTTTAAACTTTTTCAGTTGCTTCTTAATCGCATGGGAACTGAAAAGTGGTGCTTTTCCACTTTTACAGTCCCTAAGCAATGAGCGTAGCCGTCGCAATCTTTAAAAAGCATGATAGGAGCGGTTTTCTCCTATCAT
>NZ_JAHQCS010000121.1 GCF_019042215.1 Evansella tamaricis
GCTACGGGGCACTTCGGAAGTGACAACCGAAGTCAAAGATCGGACTTCTAGCTACTTCTTCGAATTCGCTGTCCAACGAGCGTTTACTTCACGAGGATGCTTCGAGTTGCCTCGACGGACAGGACGTCCTAATATCGGGCATGCCACAGGACGTGGCGCTTTGCCCGATGGACGGATAAACTTCAGAGCGATGCTTGTAGAGAAAGAGGCACTGCCCTACGCTCGTGACCATAGGCGCTTGCGCTTTTCTTATTTCACTTTAATTGGTATCATTAACTCATTCATTCTTGACCCATCCTTTGCACTTTCCTCGAATAATATAAGGGTTAAAGAATTGTTCGATACCTTATCAATGTCAATGATAATCTCAAACTCTCCCCATTCCGGGGCCCCATCGCTTGCATTTGTAGAACCACTCTCCAGGATGTAATGACCATCCTCCAATTCGTAATGAAACGTTGCTTCATAAACTCTAGCAAGCCCACTCACAATCACCTGGTTTGCCACTTCTTCATGTGGAGGAGGGCTGAAAATCTTAAAAGCTTTGTTTTCTGCAACTACTTGATCTTCTTCTGGATCTTTAGCTGTGTTGTCTTCATTCATCACTTTTAACGGGATACTTATCTCATTTTGTCTCGAGCCATCCTTTGCACTTTCTTCATATAGTATAAGGGTTACGTAACCATTTGGTACTTCCCCTAAATCTATTATTATGTCAAACTCACCCCATTCCGGTGTCCCATCACTAGTGGTCGTGAATCCACTATCAAATAGGTAATGACCATCTTCCAGTTCATAATGCACTGTTCCTTCGAATACTCGTGCAAATCCATGGACAATCACTTGATTTTCCACTTCCGTGTTGGGATCAGGAGAATAAATTTTAAAGGCCTCATTCTCTGCGACAAACCCTTGATCGAATTCATCCTTCACCACATCTAACGAGATAGTTAATTCATTCTGTCTGGATCTATCCTTTACGCTTTCTTCATAAAGGAAAAGAGTAATGGTGCCATTTGGAACTTCCTTAATGTCTATTGTTAGCTCAAACTCACCCCAATCAGGTGCTCCGCTACTTGCAGTAGTATAACCACTATCATATATAAAGTGACCATCTTCCACTTCATAAAATATGGTTCCTTCATGAACCATTGCTAAACCTTGAACAACTATCCTATCCTCTACTACGGTGTGAGGAGCTGGTTCAAAAATCTTAAATGCATCATTTTCGATCACTACTTTTCTCGGATCAGGAATTAAGTCCTCGTTCTCCTCTGCAACAGTGGTGTCCTTACTTCCAATCGTATCTTCTTTCTCTGCTAAATCTGAACTATTATTAGTTAGGGATTCCATTGGTTCATGATTGCACGCAGTGAAAACTAATATTGAGGAAACTACGATTATCCAACCGTTAATAAGACCTTTCATGTTAATAAACCTCCTATTTTAGTCTAAATAGGAAAAACAATATTCTATTCTTTTGGTTATATCATTAAATTCAAGTTAAAATTACATTCTTAGATGCATTATTTGCTGAGGAAGTTATCTGGATACATCTCTTGTTGACGAGACTTTAACAACGAATTGTTCTTCCTTTATCTTATAAGACGGGAATAATCAAAATAAGTAACACCCATTTTCATCATATTGCACCTCAAGTTCTTTTCTGTATAACAAAAACCACCTCTTTTTATGTATAATAAAGAGGTGGTTTTTGGTTTTGTTCTCTTATTTCAATTTTACCGGAGTGCAGACGGCATATAGATTCTCCGTTGGTACCGACACTTCTACTTTAACCACTTTATACCCGTTACTTCCAGTCTGAAAATCTTTCCTGGTTAATGTTATTCCTTGATAATCCTTCATTGTTCAAAGTTCCTCCCTGAAAAATAATCTCACACAGAAGTTAATATATGAGCCTTTGGAAATTGGGTGCAAGTCTATTTCTTGGATGATCAAATTACTTAGTTAACATGTTATCACTTTAAGGATTAACAAAAAGTAAATTGAGAATAACATCAAAATACATCTTATTGGATGATCCAGTGGGTATTTTTTACTCCTATTACGTTTGAGATCATCCCTTCCTCCTCTAATATGGTGGTAAGAAATAAAAGGACCAAAGAAGAATTCTTTTCCTCTTGGTCCTCTTTTAAAGATTTATAATATCTGTTTCAATTAATTCTAAACTTAGTCCCGTTAGCGTACTCTATATCAAGCTCCAATGACTTTACATCTTTTGGATTAATTGCTGTGACTTCTAAAATATGAGTCACGATCGCTTTTTCTTTCATGCCTTCCATTAATTTTATTTGAGATAGAATTTTTTCCATCTCTTTAACCGCTTCAGCACCAGTTATTTCTTCATCCCCACGTTCAATCTCTGCGGTAACTTTTTTCTTTTCTTTGACATATTCCCATTCCATCTCCAGATCATTTACATCAACAATTTCTAATTCAAATTTAATTATTTCTTCTAACACTTTTGATTTTACTTTATTAATTTCTTGTTCCTCTTTTGATACATTTCCCCGTTCATTAGTATTCACATTCTGATCATACCCTTGATTCCAACCAACTAACAACCCACTTACTAGTAGTACACCTAAAACCAAACTTAAATACCTTTTAATTCCCATCGTTTCTTCCTCCTATGTAGCCTGTTTATATTATCAGGCAGTAATTAAACATTAATAAGATAACCTTGAAAAAATCTTTTATACGAAAAAGATATCGCCAATTTATGAGGGCACTGAAAAAGTGATTTTACACTTTAATGTGACCCCCAATTTATATAATGGAAACAAACAAGGCATGGGATAATCCCACGCCTTGCTTAAAGTGATGACAATTATTTTACTGAAGTGGAATAACTAACTGAGAACCTATCGTTAACTCATATGGGTCAACATTAGGGTTTGCATCTTGTAAATCCTCTACAGATACACCGTCATAAACACTGGCTATTTCAAAGAAAGTGTTTCCTGGTTGTACCGTGTGGTAAAGATAGTCTTCTCCTTCTTCTCTATCATAGGATACAACAGCAAGTTCTGATCCAATAGTTAGAGAGTATGGGTCAATTCCTGGATTTAACTCCAATAAATCATCCACTGTCACACCGTCGTGGACGGATGCAATACTTGACAACGTATTACCAGGTTGAATAACGTGGGTAACCGTTTCACCATCAAAACTGTCTTCACCGTTCACTGGTATTATGATTTCAGCTCCAACGGGAATTTCTAATGGATCATAATTATTGGCCTCCACAATCTCTTCCGTTGAAAGTTCATCATAGTCTTGTGCTATTCCCCAAAACGTATCACCCGATTCCACTGTTACTGAGGATTGAGCAGAGATGCTTGATGTTCCAACCAATAGTCCAAGACCTACTACAGGTGCTATAATTTTTGTTGTCTTTTTCATCTTTAACTCCTCCTTTTTTAGTAACGGTACAGTACTCCCATTCCTTTTCATAACAATATTAAACATATTTCTTCAAAGAACTTCAAATTTTATTATTTTAATTACATTCTTCATGAGCCAAATTAACTCTTCTCCTTTAGAGGTAAAACTATTAAAATTCTTATAAAAGGGTATAATGGAAGTATATTAAAGCTAAGGAGGGTATTATGAAAGATAACATCAGTTCTACTGATTTAACCTCTATTCAAGTCGCATTATATACCATTAACAGACATGCCAAAACAGCACTTGATTCTTCTGAATTATATTATTTAAAAAGGAAATCATTAAAAAAACTCGAGACACAGAATCTTGCAGAGAAAGTATGTCGAGAGTATAGTACAAATCCAAGTAAAGGATTACAAAGTTCTGTCGTCCTTGTTAAAGTTGGAACTCCTGAAAGTGAATATCAGTTTTATTTTCATACGATAGCCGAAAAAGGTGATTCCCAACTCAAACACACCGGTAAAATAAACAATGACCTCAAGAATCCCCGCATCCACATGAGACTAGATGCTGCAAAAACTATTCTCTATAATTTCCTGGGCGAGTCTCCACAGAAAAAAAGAAATAAAAAGCCCGTATACAATCAAAATATATTTGTCTCATCCTATTTGGATGGTAGAAAAAGATAGTCATTCTCGATCCATTTACTTGTTGACTACGCCCAAGTCCTTCTAAAAAACCACCTGTCCCCAACTTGCTGATACTTCATCGTGGGCAGGTACTTCCAAATTTCCTTCATAAAAAGACTGCCCCCATATTCAAGATTCAAAAGATTCTTGTGGGGACAGTCTTTACTCACTATTTGATTAACTTATTCCATTTCAACAATAACCTTGTGAACTTGTCCATCGTTAAAGATTGGGGCTTTGTTTCCTTGAATGACTTCCCCATCAACAGAGATTGATTTCACTCCCTTATTAATATGGTTTTTGTTCCTAACCTCAATTTCATAGGTAGCATTTCGGAAATATTTTGTTGCTTTAAAACCATCCCATTCCTTTGGTATACAAGGATTGATAATTAGCCCATCATAGGCTGCCATAATACCTAGAATATACTTTGTACCAGCCTGATACATCCATGAAGATGTACCAGAAAGCCATGAGTTCCTTCCTAAACCAAACTGAGGATGCTCATCTCCCAGAATGTTTTGGGGATACACATATGGCTCAATCTCATACTCATCAATCTTATCGTTTTTATAAACAGGATTTACTTGAGAATAATATTCAAATGCCCTGTCTCCATTTCCTACTATAGTTTCTGCTATCATTGCCCAAGGATTGGTGTGTAGGAATATACCTCCATTTTCCTTCGCTCCTGGAGGGTATGTCGTAATACCACCCTTATCAGGGTCAAAACCGTTGAAACCTGGAGCACTTAGTTTAATCCCATTTTTCGTATTAAGAATTCTGTAAACAGAATCTAAAGCGGTTTTGGCCCGATCCTCTGTTGCGAAGCCAGCGATTGTTGCCCAAGTTTGTCCATTGACATAAATTTGACCGTGCTCGTTTTTGTGGGATCCTAAAGGTTCTCCATTATAATCAAAGTAACGGATATACCATTCTCCATCCCAGCCAACGTTATTTACTACTTCTTTCATCTCAGCATACCAAGTTTCATAAGTATCTGCAGATTCTTTGTCTCCCATAAAGGTCATTAACTCAATTAATTCTTGTAATGCTTTCCCGTACAAATGTGCATTAATAAAAGACTCAGCACCAGTCGGCAAGTTTATCGTATCATTCCAGTCTGCAAATCCCAAGAGTGGTAAACCATGAGCACCAGTATCGTTCTTGGTGAATTCAACTGATCTCCTTATATGTTCAAGAACGGTACCGCTTTCGATTGTGTTGCCAGAAGTATCCTTATCATAAAAAGGAATGACTTTATTTAAGAAATCTGTATTTCCAGTCTCTTTCACATATGAACAAACAGATTGAACAATCCACAAATGATCGTCACCATAATAATCTGGTCTGTCTGGCCTTTCTCTAGAATCCCCTTCATTCGCTTCCATCGTTGAAGCGAAAAATTGGTGCATGGCAGATCCATCTCTTTTTTGTGTATGCAGTAATTTTTCAATTAATTCTCGTGCATCTTCAGGATAGTTTGGTATAACGCCTAATACATCTTGAGAGCTATCTCTAAATCCTATACCACGTCCTCCAAAACCAAGTTGATATAAGGACAGATCCCTTGACCAGTTTTTTGTAATGTAGCACTGTCTTGGATTGTGAATATTAAGTAATGTGTTCATCTGTTCATCAGGAGTTTCAACTTGCAGTTTGGATAAATATGTTTCCCAGAAACTTGCTAAATTGTTGAAAGCATCATCTACATTTTTCTCATTTCTATACTTTTGAATTGCAGCTTTTTCCTCTGAAATATTGCTACCTTGTCCTAGCTGAGTAATAATTCTCTTCTGTTCCCCTGGTGCAAGTTCCCCTAAATGATGCATTAGAGCGGCTATGTTATCTCCTCGATGGGATTCATAGTTACTTAATTCATCTTTTAGTAGACTCTGTGGTTTTGCCCAAGTCCCAAACTCATTTTCACCTAAAAAAAGTTTACGATCAGATTCAAAAGAAGAAACTGGATAATTCGAAGTAAAGTAATTTATTCTTGTATCTCGATTCATAAAGGCATATTGAGTTAAAACCTTTAAGCCATCATTTTCCTCCACGAGTCTTGATTGCATCGTTTGAGGAACCCAGTCCGCATTTGTAAACTGTTTTAATGCATCAAAATGGGTATATTCCACAACAGGGATAATATCCAATTCTACATGAGTTTTCCTTAAGTTGGTTACAGTAATATCTCTAATAAGTCTTGGTTCATTATCAGGTACAAAAACAGTTACTTCTGTTCTAATCCCATGGATTTCAGAGACGTATTTGGAGTAACCCAATCCTACTCTGCACTCATAAAGATCATATTTATCAAGAGTAGGAACAAAGTAAGGAGAAAAAATTGTGTAACTATCGTTTTCCTTCACTCTTATGTAAGTTGTCTCTCCATTAAATTCATAGTTAGGAAGCTGAGGTAAGTATTTCACAATTCTATTTAAAGCTGGGTCTCCTTTACATATCAATGAACCACCTGTCTGATCCACAAATCCTCCAAATTTCAGATTTCCAACATAGTTAATCCACTTAGTCGGTGTTTTAGGATTTGTAATAACGTATTCTTTCGTTTCATCATTAAAATAACCGTACTTCATTTTAAACCTCCTTCTTAGATTTCCTAATTTTGTATGCGCTAACAACACTTACATGTTAAGTATATTACAGTATTTTTAGAATACAAGTTATGTTTTAAATGTTCTTTAAACATTCAAAAACGAACTAAAAGTAGTTTTCACATTTCTAAAACATGTATGATGTATAAAGAGCATGAGAAAATCTCATGCTCTAAGCCATGTGTATTTAGTTATTGGAGGTGTGAAAAAACTTTACTTCGTGCCGCCAAACTGTTGCTCAGCAGTTTGTACTAAACGTTTCGTAATTTCTCCACCAACAGATCCGTTAGCACGGGATGTAGCATCAGCACCCAATTGAACTCCGAATTCTTGCGCAATTTCATACTTCATTTGATCTAGAGCTTGCTGTACTCCAGGTACTAAAAGTTGATTGTTATTTGCCACTTTGAATTCCTCCTTTCAATTGTATACCGTTATTGTTCAGCAAAATAAGATAAATATGTGATCAAAATAAAGAAAGTCAAACGTAATATTTTCCAACCCGCCTTCTCTATCACTGTGACCAAAGATAAGTAAAAAGAATTATTTTCAGTTAAGATACATAATTTTCCAACGATTGAGGCACACTAAGAAAAAAAGGGTGTGCTTGCATTTGAAATGGATATTCACATTTACATTTAAACTGCTCTCTTCTATTGACAATACAGGTTACGTAATGAAAATGTATTTAAAGTGGTATATCCTGTACCACCGAAATTACTCTTTCTCTTTTTCCTTTCATTATTTTGGTGCGGTTATATACTTGGTTTAACCTATTTTATCCAGTGCTCTATTCACTTTCCGATTTTTTGAATTGCCTCTAACAATGCCTCTGTTCCAAAGTATAAACACTCCACCGGAATTCGTTCGTCTTCAGCATGAATGTTCTTGATAAAGTTAAAGTCAGAAGGAAGGTTCATAGGTGTAAAACCATATGTTTGGATTCCAAGACTTGAAAAAAACCGTCCGTCTGTAACACCTGGCAATACAAATGGAATTGGTTTTGCTTTTTTATCTTTCATTTTTAAAATCTGTGCAAGTGTATTAAAGTGTGTCATATCCGGTTCTGTTTTTACAATATCAGAACGAATAAACTCAATCTCAACAGAATCATCATTTATTAATTCCTTTAACTCCTTTTCAAATTCCCCTTCCGTAAACCCTGGCAGAATTCTGCCATCCACCTCTAAGGTAATTTCACTAGGTATTACATTAATTTTATCACTGGCATGAATGACAGTGGGAGAGGCGGTGTGGTGAAGCAGACTGCTAAATGTGTTACCCTTATCCCCCATTAGTTTCAAAATTCTATCTGTCCGTTTCGGATTTAGTAATTGTTTTAATACAATTCTTTTAGGTAATGGAAATTCCTTTGTTATAGCTTGAATCATCTCGTTGACGACAGGTGTGATGTGGACCGGGAGCGGTTGATTCAGTTTGTCCAGTACTTGTGACAACTTCATCATCGCACCACCTTTTACTGGCATCGATCCATGTCCTCCCTGACCTCTTACTGTTAATTTAACCCAACTGGATTGTTTTTCGGCCACCATAATAGGATAAAAACGGTTTTTCTCCAACTCCATTGGAAAGCCACCGAACTCCCCTAATGCATATTTCACTCCAGCGAATAAGTGAGGATGTTCTTCGACCAAATACTTAGCCCCATAATTTCCCCCATTTTCCTCATCACTTACTACTACTAATAAGACATCACCAGGTAAAGAAACGTTTTCCACTTTTGCCTTTAGAAGTGCTGCAATCATCATCGCAACCCCGCTCTTCATGTCAAGGGCACCCCTCCCCCATACATAACCGTCAATGATATCACCTGAAAACGGGGGATGTGTCCATTTTTGATTTTCAGTTGTCACAACATCCACATGCCCGTACATCATAAGGGGAGGAGCATCTCCATTTCCTTTTAATCTGGCAATTAAATTTGGCCTGTCCTCATGGAGAAATACTACTTCGGAAGGAATATCGTATTCTGTTAATAAGTCTTTAATATATTCCACACAAGCTTTTTCATGTCCTGGAGGGTTAGTGGTATTAAATTGAATCAGTTTTTGAAGAATAGCTTCTGGTTTTTCATGTATTGTCTTGTCCATTACCTTTTCCTTTCTAGGCTTTTATTATTTTTTTGTCCAAATATATGGAAACGAGAACCGTGATTAAAATAGCAACAAATATATTTTTCAGTGCACCAATGGGTGAGAGCATGATGCTGAGGGCTACTGCCAATCCAATCACAGCATACCTTGGCTTTTTGATGGCAAACTGACCAAGTATCCCCCCGAAAATGGCGGGTAAGATATACTGGAGCATTGATTGTGCCTCTTCTGGCAACACCGAGAGAAGGTAAGATCCTCCAAAAATAATCGGAATTAAGATAACGATATTCATCAGAGATGCTGCTCCGATCCCCAGTGTGGCAGCCACCTCCCCTTTCTTAGTTCCAGGTTCCGCTCCTATAGCATGCTGTGCAGCCGCAGCAGAAGGCAGACACATATTGGAGATGTTCCCAGTCAAAAAAGCTAAATATGTACCAGAAACTCCGAGAGTGGGGAAGTATAAAATCGGCTCCATCGTCCAAGCTAACCCCATCAATGCCGCATAGGCAATATACGCTGCAATAATTGGTCCCCATCCTGGATGAAAACCGAGAATAAACGATAGGTACAGGGGAAGAAGAACGGACAAAATAATGACCATCCAAATCGTTAACCGTCCCCAAAGGTGGGCCTGATCATAATAAGCATCCATTCCTTGAACAGCTTTTTTTTCTTTTAGATTCGTTTCTTCGTTAATAGTCATTGGATGGAACCCTCCTTATATTATTGTGACAACATATCCCACAAGTAAACCAGCAAGGATGGCCAGTCCTAGTGACCATTCCTTTAACCAAGTTATATTTTTCTCATTTGCAATTCGCATCATGATGATCATCGACAATCCAGCACCAATAGCTACAAAAGTATGGACATGTCCTTTTACCACTTCACCACTTACAAAGAAGCTAAATGCTCCAATTAATGCTGCAGTTGTGACTGCGATTATCATCTTACTGCCACTTTTACTTTTGCCTGTAATTTTTTTCTCCGCACGTCCAAATGATTTTGTGAATGTTGCCACAACGAAAAGTCCGGTGGCTCCTCCAAGACATAGCGTCCAAACAACTGTTGTTAATGCCTGTGGGGAAAAACTAGATGATCCTAACTCCACACCGTAAGCATCAGCACCGATGCTCGCCCCTAACGCTTCAATTGGAGCTGATCCAATAATCCCAATTCTCATCAGTGTTAATGGATCCCCTAAAAATGTAATAAGGGAAATGGCGATAACCATGATCGCAAGGGATGGACCGATGGCACTTATAGCTCCTGTTTTTAATGCGCTCCTTACTTCGGTAGGACTCATCCCAACAGCGCTACTTGCTCGTGAAGCTAATCGAATGAAAAGCAACCCCTGTGTAACTACTAATCCAATGATCAAAAGTGCAAATATCCAAATGACCCCGCTGTTTGCAACTTCCATAACATCACGCAATGTTGTTCCCCCCTTTTATGTTATTTACAAATCTCCGATATCCATGCTTGCTGTATTTGATTAAAAATTTGTATTAGTAATACTATAGCATCAATATTCTGAAAAATCTTTATTAATTTAATTGAATGGGATTTAGTTTCTTACCTAAAGCAATACAAAAAAATCCACATGTTGCAATTCCCATAATATAGTTTCTTACAATAGTATTTAAAAGAAAGGAATATAAAATTAGATTGAATCCATATCAATATTCTTTGAATCTTCAATATTGATTTGCTGATAGTATGGTATGTTATAGAGAGTATGTTATAAAGAGTATGTTATAAAGAGTATTAATAAGTTGTTAAAGACAGAAAGGAATACTTCCTAGATACATAAGTATGTGATTTAAATAGATTAGGATGGTGAGGAGAAATGAAAGCGATAACTGTACAAGATGTAGTAAATAAGTTCTCATTAAAAGTGTTAGCGGGAGAAAAACATTTACAGAGAAAAGTGACAAAGACAAGGGTACATCGGCCGGGCCTGGAGTTTGTTGGTTATTTTGATTTTTTCCCAACAGAGCGCGTACAGACCCTAGGGAAAAAGGAAGTGACATATTTACATAAATTAAGTAAGGAAGAACGAAAAACGCGAATCGGTAATATTGTTCATTATCATCCACCATGTTTTATCGTAACAGCAGAGGAAGATGGGCTTACGTACTTAACACGGCATTGTATCGAGGAGAAAATTCCATTGTTAATCACACAACAACCAGAATCCACTTCTGAATTTATATCTAAATTAGAGTCGTATCTGTCTAATGTACTGGCACCTGAAATATCGATACATGGTGTTTGTGTTAATGTTTCAGGAATTGGAATTTTGCTTAGGGGAAAGTCAGGTGTTGGTAAAAGTGAAACAGCTCATACATTAATTCTTAGGGGTCACCGTTTGGTTGCTGATGATGTTGTGGTTCTCAAAAAAATCAGTCCACAAACCATTCTTGGTACACATGATGAAAAGACGAAAGAGTTTTTGGCTCTGCGAAGTATCGGTTTATTAAATGTTGTCCGTTTATATGGAAGAAAATCATTTCAGGATGAAACGCCTATCTCCCTTGATATCCTTTTAACGAAATGGGAAAAAGACGCATTGAATAATGAATTAGACCATGAACCTCAATTTGTGGAGTATATGGGAGTCAGTATTCCGACTCTGGAGATACAAGTCCAGCCTGGACGTGATGTGGCGGAGTTAATTGAAGCCGCTGTTCATAATTGGATTTTAAAGAAACAGGGCTACAGTGCCGCCGAAGAATTTATGCGCCGAATTGAAGGCAATGTGGAATAATGGTTTGTGAGAATAATTTATCTTCAGAACATCCAAAATATGTTTGGGAAATTATTTTGATTTTAATGGAGGTGCAATTGTGAGTAAACGTTCGAAATCGAAACGTAATATGATTAAAAGTAAGGATGCGGCACAGCCTAATAACGGAAAAGAACGGACTACAATTTCCAGAGCTGGTAAACTTGAAGGTCGTGAAGAATAGTATAAGTAATAGTCAAGTCCCTCTCAGGAGGGATTTTTCTATGAAGGGCAGAATTTATAAGTACGTGCTTTGGCATCTTCTAGATGTTATCTTGCTCTTGCGACGAGTATTGCTGCTCCAATTTTACACCAACACTAGCAGAATACATAAGAATTTAAAAAATTCATAAATGTATAAAACCTCGAAATGACATGATTTACATATATCTTACGAACCCCACAATAATTATAAGCATTGCAAAACTCCATCCTCTCCACTGGCATTCACTTCAAGTGTCACAACAATGAGTACTCCCGCCACTTAATTTCTAACAAAATTTGAGGCGGGAGTTTCGAAAAAGCTGTGGTATAATTAAACAATCTTTTTCGTTTATGATGTTTGGAGGTGTCTCTTTGGATCCGTTAGATATTCTCTTAAATAAAGAGCAAATTGTTCCTTATTATCAACCTATCATCAGTGCGGATAAACAGATGGTTGTGGGTTATGAGGTGTTTTCAAGAATGATTACAAAGGATGGTCCGTTAAGTCTTGGGGCGTTTTTTAATGATGATACTATTCCGGAAGAATACCGTGATGAGATTGATGACCATGTTCAGACGCTTGCGTTGGAGCAGTTCCTTGACTATCCAGATCTCTATCTCGTACTGAACATGAATGTACACTCGCTGTTACAGGATAATGGAGAGCGATTTATGGATAAATTGTTTACCTATCAAAACAAAGGTCTTTCCATAAAGCGGGTTGTTTTGGAAATCAAAGAAAAGGACTATACATCAAATTATACTGATTTAAAGCACTTGATTACATATATTCAAAGTACAGGTGTTAATATTGCTATTGGTGAAGTTGGTATTTCATCGAGCAATCTGGAGCGTTTGGCAAATCTCAATCCGAATATTGTCAAGGTAAATGTGGGATTCTTGGAGGGAGATACGTTTCCTGAACTTTATCGGGATGTTCTCTATTCATTATCCCTATTAACTCGAAAGCTTGGGTCTACGTTAATGTTCGAAGGAATTGATAAGTATACGAAGCTTAATTTCGCTTGGAGAAATGGAGCAAGGTATTATCAGGGGTTTTATTTAGGAAGCCCGAAACCTACATTTGTGGATGCTAATTTTTGTAAAGAGACGATCAAGAAAGAATTTCACCGTTTTATTGAACATGAACGGATAAAAATCGAAGCACAGCTCTTGTTAACGGAAAAACTAAGTACTGCATTGAAGAATACGTTAAAATCTATTAATATTGACCATAATTTTGATGAGGTTGTACTTACGATTGCCAAGGCACTGTCATCGTTTACTTTCCGAGTATACATTTGCGATCATGATGGGTTTCAACTTTCTTCCAATGCCCAAAAGTCAACTGAAGGTTCCTCATGGGAACTTGTAAAAGATACTCGCCAAAAAAACTGGAGTTGGCGACCATACTTTATTGAAAATATTGTAAGAATGGACTTTGAAAAACGGGGTATTCTGTCTGATTTGTATACAGATATTGAAAAGGATGAAATGATACGTACGTATTCATATCCCCTCGAGGATGGATCGTATTTATTTATTGATATTCCATATTCGTATTTATTTGAGCAAAATGGCTTGCTTTGATATTAGCTAGGTAGCATATGTGAGGCTGGGTTAGATGTATCCCAGCCTCTTTTTAGTGCTTCTCCCCTGTTAGGAGAGGATCTAGGGATATTTGTTTACATTCTGACTTCATATATTATGACCTAATACTAGTAACACATGACATATGTCAATTGTAATTCGATTTTTCAATTGATACGATTGATTCGTATAGAAATATTAGTTTACTACTGATGAAATGAGGGAGAGTTAATGATGTTACCACAACTGAACATTGCACATATGAAGCCAAGACTGCCAATTATCCAAGGGGGAATGGGTGTTGGCATATCCTTAAGCGGTCTGGCCTCAGCAGTTGCAAATGCCGGGGGAATAGGAATCATTTCCGGTACAGGAATTCCTATTGATGAAATGAGGGGACATATTAGAAAGGCTCGGGAACTAACGAATGGAATTGGGTATATTGGTGTAAATGTCCTTTATGCAATGACAAACTTTGCTGAAACAATGAAAGCAGCAATGGAAGAACAGGTTGATTTTATTATTTCAGGGGCCGGAATTTCGCGAGATATGTATTCTTGGGGAAAAGAATATAATATTCCGGTTATCTCGATCGTTTCATCCGCAAAACTTGCAAAAATGTCACAGAGGCTTGGTGCATCTGCAGTAGTTGTAGAGGGTTTTGAAGCTGGTGGTCACTTGGGGACAGAGCGTCCTCTTTTTGACATATTACCGGAAGTCGTAGAAGCGGTAGATATCCCAGTCATTGCTGCAGGTGGAATTATTGATGGGACAGATGTCAAAAGGGCGATTGAAATGGGTGCTTCGGGTGTACAAATGGGTTCTAGGTTTGTTGCTAGTCTTGAGTGTGATGCTCCGCTTACGTTTAAAGAAAAATATATTAACAGTAAAAAAGGTGATACAACACTTATTCAATCTGTCGTTGGCTTACAAGGGCGTGCAATTAGAAATGCATTCACTGATAGAATAAGTGACGATAAAAAAGTAAAGATTGCTAAGTGCTACTCATGCCTTAAGAAATGCTCTCATCGTTTTTGTATCTACGATTCATTATTGACATCCCGTGGCGGTGATGCCGAAGAAGGTCTTGTATTTAGTGGTTCGAGAGTAGACGAAATCAATGACATTCTTCCTGTTCAGACAATAATAGATAATATAATATCAGAGTATTCAAGAGTAGATACTAGCGTTTCATAATAGTCGGTATCGTTTCATGGTGATTTACATTTTAAAAACTTGCTTGTCACTTCCTTTGCCTGTTTCGCATCATACTATTTTAGCAGACGAAGTGACAAAGCACTTTTCGGATCATCAACATTCAAAACATAGTATTTTTTATGCACTATTTAGAACAAGTTAGCCGTTAAGCAGACTCATTTCGAGTTCTTTTAGGAGAATTGTCTTGAGTAGCACTCGGGCTTGGATCACGATTACGATCTAAATCAAGAATTAATTGTTTTATCTCCCTCAAGTCGTTCTTCAAATCCTCATTTTCTTTGTGAAGTTGTGCCATCTGTTCTTCCCGTTTCAGTTCATCATCCTGACCTAAGTAACTTAAGATTACAGCAACAACCAAGTTTAATATAACTAAAGCTCCGATTATAATAAATGAGACAAAATAAGCCCACGCCCAAGGAATTTCATGTATCACCGGCCTTGCCACCTGACTGGCCCACGATTCAAATGTGACAACCTGCATTAGAGTAAAGAGTGAGGTATGAAAACTCCCAAAGAATTCATATGGAAGAACCTCGCTGAAAAAGGTTGTTCCAATGATTGCATAAATCGAAAAGATTAACACAGACAGTCCTAATATCCCTGTTAACGCAGGAACTGATTTCATTAATGAATCAATAATCTTTCGTAAAGCTGGGATTGCCGGAATCATACGGATTAACCGTAATACCCGGATTAGTCTTAGGACACTAACAAATGGGGTACTGTAAAATATAATACTACTAGCCACTATCATGAAATCAAATAGATTCCATCGATCTTTAAAATACCCTTTTGCACCAAGTCCCACTAGTTTCAAAAGTAATTCTATGATAAACACCCAAACAATCAATCTATCAATTGTTAATAGAAACACGTTTCCTGTAAAGTATGTCTCTGACACGATAATTAATCCATTAAATAAAATAATTCCTACCACGATCGGTTGAAAATAGGAATGTTCAATAAGATTTCGGACTTTTATTCTTATCGAATGATTTATTGTGTTTTTTGCTGGATTTGTCATTGTAGTGATTCCATTCCCTTCTGTAATACGGTTCTATATTTAATAAAGGAATGATGTTTCTTCCTTAGGACATTATATCTTAAATTTATCATTAGTAAAATTATTATAGTGTAAAAGTTATTAAATGCACAGAGGTAGTACTTAAATTTTCTGCAATTTGTGCGACGGATAAAACAGCATGGTAATCCTTACAGAGAAAGAGAGTTGTAAATATCTATAAATCGTGATTAATATCAATATTAGCCCTTAACATTGCCTTTACTTTTATAAAAATTTCCAGAACGTACACAATAATAATTAATGGAACAGGTTTTATTAATTAAACTTGTTAATCATGAACATTATTGAAAGGATACTCCAACTATGATTACAGATATGCAATTAGTTTTTCTTATATTAATCATTACGACCGTTTGCTTTTTAATTCCAAGGTTTCGGGCCGATTTGGTGGCAACATGTGCTCTACTGGCACTGTTATTAACTGGGCTCGTCACCGTACCGGAAGCATTCGCTGGTTTTTCAAATAGTGTTGTTATTATGGTTGCTGCCCTTTTCATCGTTGGTGAAGGTGTCTTTCAAAGTGGGTTAGCAAAAAAAGCTGGGGATCTCCTTGTTAAGAAAACTGGTAATAAGGAATGGAAATTGACTGTTTTTATGCTCCTCTTAGTTGCGGTGTTAAGTGGTTTTATTAGTAATACTGGAACGGTCGCTATTTTGCTTCCTGTCGTGGTGAGTTTGTGCCGACAGATGCAAATTCACCCTGGGAAACTGCTGATTCCATTAGCCTTTGCTAGCAGTATGGGTGGCGCTTTAACGTTGATAGGAACTGCTCCAAACTTGATTGCAAGTCAAAGTTTGGCTGATTCCGGTTATGGTTCCCTCTCCTTTTTTGCTTTTACCCCAATAGGTCTCACGATGCTAATTATCGGTATTTTATACTTGTGGTTTATTGGTCGGAGAATGCTCGATAAACCTGTTGAGACTAAAACCGGCATGGTGACTAATTTTAATGCTGCAGAACTAGTGGAGCAATACAGAATTTCCAATTACATTCATACCTTGAAAACGCCAGAAGACAGCAGTATTGTTGGTCAATCGATAAAAGAGCTACAATTAGCTAGTACATATCATATCACTGTTTTGGAAGTAATAAAGGAAAAAAGTTCCACTTCTTTAAAGCGTTTTAGCAGTGGAAGACTAATTCATCCAATAACTGTGGGCCCTAGTTATATAGTCGAGAAAGGCGACATCTTTCTCATTTATGCAGAGAGGGATGCACTGAAGAAACTAACTGCTGATACTGGACTGATTCACCTTCTTGGAGAACCGCCTAAACTTGAAGAATCACATCTTGCAGAAGTAATTTTAACTCCACAATCACGGCTAATTAACCAGACGATACGAAATGTTAACTTTAGAGAGAAATATGGTTTAACAGTTCTCGCTTTAAAACACCAATTCACTGAGGCGAAAAAAGTGAATGCGGATGATCGATTACACTATGGGGATGCGATTTTAGTTCATGGAAAATGGAATGATATCAATTTGCTCTCCTCGGAGAAAAACGATACGGTCGTGTTAAAATCTGCTGCGGAGGATACTGACCTAGCTAATCAAACAAATAAAAGCTGGATTGCAGGGATCATTCTTATGGCAATGCTAATAGCCATGGTGCTTGAATGGGTTCCTGCTGTGGTATCTATTGCCGTTGCGGCAGTTCTCATGATTCTAACAGATTGTGTGAGGAATACAGATCAGGCTTACAAGGCGATTAATTGGCAGACAGTGGTACTGATAGCATGTATGTTACCGATGGCTACTGCTTTAGAAAAAACTGGTGGAGTTACATTTATGTCAGAAGGTCTCATTAACAGTTTAGGAGCATTAGGTCCCATTGCAGTACTTGCAGGTTTATACGGGATTACTTCTTTATTCAGTCAATTTATCAGTAATACAGCAACCGCCGTATTGTTGTTTCCTGTAGCTATTTTAACTGCAGAACAAATGAGTGTGAGCCCTATCCCAATGGTGATGGCTGTTGCCTTCTCCTCCAGTATGGCCTTTGCCACACCTGTTGCCACTCCACCGAATGCGATGGTTATGGCTGCAGGAAAATACACATTCCTTGATTTTGTTCGTGTGGGAATTCCTTTACAAATAGTAATTGCTGTTGTTGCTGTTTTATTATTACCGCTGTTTTTTCCCTTTTAATTTGCTTCCACTTAACGATAGAGGCTGGGTTAAAAGTGTTTTAATCAATAAAAATCCGTATGAAATGATAGTTGGTTCAATCATTAGCTACGAATATACTTCGCTATGATTGTGTGTTGTTCGGATTTTCGATTAAACACTTTCTTTTTGTCCCAGCCTCTTTCTGTTATTTTTTTTCCCTGGTTAATCATTTGAAGTTTCGGGTAACAAAATAATTAATAGGACATTTTAATCTACAAAAGAAGGGATCGTGTTTTATGTCAGATGTAAAAAATCCCAGTTTCACAGTTTCTATTATTCCAATTATAGCAATAGGAATTTTTCTTGGACTCAGTATATTTGTCTATGATGCAGAGCCACATATGGCTTTATTTTTAGGGGGAACGGTTGCGGTTATAGTAGCTTTAGCACTAGGTAATAGCTGGAAATCCATTGAAGATGGAATTACTGATGCTATCAAAACGGCCATCCCTGCTTTAATCATCATGCTTATTATAGGGATGATCATTGGTATATGGATTGCCAGTGGGGTCGTACCTGGTCTAATTTATTACAGCTTTGATTTTATGATTCCCTCTTTATTTTTGCCTGCAGTTTTAGTTTTTTGTAGTGTTGTAGCCATTGTAACAGGTAGTTCATGGACTACGGCAGGTACCGCTGGTGTTGCCTGTATTGCAATCGGGCAAGGAATGGGTGTACCAGTGGAAGCAATTGCTGGTGCTGTAGTATCGGGGTCCTTTTTTGGAGACAAGTTATCACCATTATCCGATTCAACAAACTTAAAACCTTCCATTGTTGGGGTAGAACTTTACGAACATATCAAACATATGCTTTACACTACCTTACCGGCATTTCTAGTAGGTCTCGTTTTTTTCTTCGTCCTTGGAATGTGGATGACTAGTGGACAGAATTCTAACGGTGATATTTATGAACTTCAAAGCTTATTAGGCGAGACATTTGTTTTTTCACCTTGGCTTATTTTACCCCCTGCAGCAGTCATTACAATGATTCTGTTCCGGATGCCGGCCATTCCTAGTCTGATTGTTGGTGTAATTCTTGGAAGTATAATGTATGTCTCCGTTCAAGGGGCTAATATGAATGACATGCTGCAAACTCTTTACGGAGGATACAGTATTGATACGGGTTCAGAAACAATGGACAATATTTTGTCCCAAGGTGGAATGTCTGATATGTACTCGATTATTGCATTAGCCATGATTGCACTTGGTTTTGGTGGTGTCATGAATAAATGTGGTATGCTGCACTCCATTGTCACAGGGATGATGCGTTTTGTTCGAAGTACTGGAAATTTAGTTTCAACTACCCTTACTTCAGGGATTTTTATCAATATTTTCAGCGCCAATCAATATTTGGCTGTTATTATTCCTGGACAAATGTTTAAGGAATCATTTGAGAAGAAGAATCTTCATCAAAAAAACCTTTCTAGAGCAATGGAAGGTAGCGGTACGTTAACAGCTCCCTTAATTCCATGGAACAGCAGTGGTATGTTTATGCTTTCCGTATTATCTGTCAGTCCAGTTGCTTTTGCTCCATATGCCATCGTTTGTTGGCTTACGCCAATTATTGTGGCAGCCTATGGATATTTAAATATAACAATGGACACTGACAAAGAGAATAAAAAGGAAGAAGTATCATAAAATATGCACTCGTCGTATTAACTCCATTATTTGACAGATAAACGTTCTCTGTTGGCTTTACTTCAGGATATACACATGGGGCGGACAACGCCTCATCCTTTCTTTAACTCGCCGGTCAAATAATACACTAAAAAAATTAATATCACATCTTAAATAACGTAAAGACTCTCTATCGATGCTTAAACCAAAGAACAAATCTTGTTGCCCAATAGGCAAAAATGGTGATGGAAGAACAAATAATGAAAAGGTAAAATCGGGACATTTCATCACCAAACTCAACCAATCCTAGTGCCGCTTCAATAGATGAAATACCAAAGCCAAATATTGCCCCAACTATAATTGCATATAAGTAAAAATTTTTCTTTCTATTTGTACAGTATTGATATAATAATATGTAAGAAACGGGTATTACGGAAGCTGTCATATTAAGTGAAAAAGGTAAAAGTGGGGATACAAAATAAGTATGGATAAAGTAGCCACCCCTTTCTAGTGGGATACTAATATAGGTCCAAAGTATATGTACTGTATATCCGTAAAATAGGAGTTCAAAAACCCGTTTTCGATCCACCGTGAAAAATAGTATTATTACAGGCAAAACTAATAAGATTAGTGAAAACCAAAACTGCCATGTACCTGTGTGCGAATAGTCATGCCAATAAGATCTTACAAGGGAATTAACCTCATTCGATTTATGATTTATTTCAACCCAATACTGATTGTAATCCAATGTTAGCACCTCTTATAAATCAGTCTATTTTGATGGTTTCCATTTTCTTAAAGTATCATACTAGAAACAGGAATTTGGAATGAGGTATTCTTTTTTTACTGAAAATGACAAACACCATTAGAAATTCATAAAGGAAATGAAGCAATAATGAAGAACATATAGTTAAACTATAAAAAGCTAGGTGGTGTAAACATCCTTGAAAAAAACAGTTTATATTACAGGGGCAGATAGAGGTTTAGGCCTTGCACTAACAAAAGTTTTTCTTAAATTGGAATTTCATGTTTTTGCTGGACAATACATGAATGACTGGCCGGAGTTAAATGAACTAAAAAAGGAAAATAACAAACATTTAGACATTATTTCTCTTGATGTTACGAACCAGCAGTCTGTTGATCAGGCAGCTAATTTTATCGAAACAGAATCTGGTCATTTAGATATTCTTATCAATAATGCTGCTATATTCAAAGACCGCTCCACTGACATCTTTGGTGAATTTCATTATGACGATATGATGAAACTCTATGAAACAAATGTTTTTGGGCCTTTGCAAGTGTCTAAGTCGATCATTCCGCTTTTGATAAAAGGTAAAAGTAAAGTGTTAGCCAATATTTCCTCGGAAGCAGGAAGTTTGGCGGATTCCTGGAGAGTTAAGGAGTACGGTTACTCCATGTCCAAGGCAGCATTAAACATGCAGTTAACGATTTTACAAAACCAATTGAAGAACTATGGGGTAAAGGTTTTAGCCATTCACCCAGGTTATGTAAAAACATATATAATGGGTGAGTTTAATCATGAAGCAACCATTGACGCCATGGAGTCAGCAACTGGAATTGTGAAAGAAATTTTGAAGGCGCCACCTATCGAAGAACATATGTATATTGATTATCAAGGGAATAAAATGAACTGGTAAGGAGTGATATCAATGATAACAATCGTAGCATTACTTGGTGACTACTGGCATAATGCAGAAGATGCTATGGCTGGTTTAGAATCAGCAGTTTCCAGATTACCAAACAGGAAAAATATCAATCTTCAGTACATAACGCATGAAGAAGTATTAACAGTACTTAACGAGCAACCAGATCTATTTATTAATGGAAAAATCGACCAATTAAACCCAACTGATGATAAAGTGTATACTTGGTTAACAGATGAACTGGATAAGAAGATCGTCTCTTATGTAGAGAATGGTGGAAGTGCAATAGCGTGGCATGCAGGGATGGCAGGATATAAAACCGATAGCAATTATATACAATTACTGCGAGGATACTTTGACTATCATCCCCCAGGGCTTCAAGAAGTAACGTATATGCTGAAAGAAGACGAAACAAGTGGTGAAAATACGTTCACGCTTTCAGATGAACAATATTTTGTCCATTGTGATGTGGTAAACACAGAGGTAGATCTGTGGAGTACCGGTGCCGATGGAGATTCACTTGCAGGGTGGAAACATCCATTCGGAGAAGGAAAAGTATGCTGTTTTACACCTGCACATACTAAAGAAGGTATGTTAAACGAAAATATCAATCGGTTGTTAGCTGAAAAAATATCTTGGGCACTAACAAAATAAGTGAAAAGGGGAATAGGGTATTAAAGTCCCTATTCCCAATTAATTTTTGTTCGTTAACAAACAAGTCGTAATTTCTAAATGTCAAATCCTTGTATCCATTTCAGTCTCTTCACAAAAAAGTTAGCTGGTAGAATACGTAATAAGGAATTTCTTCCAGCGGTAAGTAACGGATTGTCCATTTGAACCATTCGTGCCATTTTTCTTGATTGTAATATAATTTTGGTTGTACGGGAAATTCGTTGTTGTTCATAGGTATGTAATGAATCTGGAATATCCACGATTTTTTTATTGAGGCTCCTGGCTAATACAATGGCATCTTCCATCGCCTGTGCTCCCCCTTGACCTAGGTTTGGTAGCATAGAATGTGCTGCATCACCAAGTAATGTAATTCGATTATAACTCCACTTCTTTAATGGTTTTCGGTCATAAATATCATGATGCAGTATTTTCGTATCTTCCGTAGCATTAATAACCTCTTGTATTGGCGGATACCATCCTTGTAATTGTCTAAGTAAAAATGATTTCCTTTCCATTAAAGAAATATCCATTCCTTTTGGAGAATTTATCGCTGCAAACCAAAAGGTTTGTCCTTCTCCAAGTTGGGAAAGCCCGAATCTTTTCCCAAACCCCCACGCCTCAAACCCACCACCAACGTTAACAGAATTTAAGTCATTTTTTAATGAACATATTCCACGGAAAGCGGTAAAACCTGAATAACAAAGTTGGTCCTCGCCAATGAGTTGTTGCCTTATTTTTGAGTGAACACCATCAGCCCCAATAAGAAGATCTCCTTCCGCTACACTTCCATCCGTAAATGTCACCTTCACTATATTGGAATTCTCATTAATGGAAAGAAACTCTTTGTTTACCTGTGGTATCACTCCAAATGATTTTAGCTTTTCTAATAATATTCTTTGTAATGAACCCCGATGAATTAAATAACTATATGTTCCAAATTTCATTGCTTGTTTAACTGTTGGGATATTCAACAATAGTTTTCCATTCCAACTGCGAATTTCTGCTTTTTCTACTCTCGCCCCTTTGACACTAATGGCTTTTTCCAATCCGAAATACTGAAGAGCTTTGACAGCATTTGCTGCCATAACAATCCCTGCACCCTTCTCTGATAGAATGGGCGCTTTTTCAAATACCTTTACTTCCCACCCTATACGATATAATGCTATGGCAGTAGAAAGACCACCTATTCCAGCACCAATAATAATGGCTCTCTGACCCATTTTATTTTAACTCCTTTAATTGAATGAAAACGAAAGAAACTATTTTTAGTACACTATTTTCGGTAAATCTCCATCATATTCAACACTTCTTCTTGAATTTCATCCACTAACGATTTCGGGGATAATACCTTAACTTGATTACCCCAGCCTAATATCCATCCTTTAAGACCTTTACTTAGTTTTGCTTTTGCCTTTAGGACGAAGGTATCTCCTACCCCTTTTTTAATATCTGCATCAATGCCAAACTTATCAATGACACCATTTAACACATTTTGGTCTAGAATGAATTGGAGTTTAATCCATTCGTCTTGTCCTCCAAACATGTGAAACGAATTCTGAATGTAGGTACTTATATCCTTAGGTTCTTTACTAAAACTGTCAACTGATACTACTACATTTCTCATTCGGTCTAAACGGTAATTTCTTGGGTTATTTTCTTCCCTATGGTTCATATCTTCTCCAATTAAATAATAAAAGTCTTTCTCCCAAATTAAAGCAATTGGTTTCACATGGTAAGATTTACCTTGATGTCTTAACTGGAATATCTTTTGGATATCGTAGTCCCCATATTGAAAATTAATAAATTTACCCCTTGATATTGCTTCATGAATTTGATCAATATGGTTTCGTATTAGTTGATAATCATGATTGATCGATTGCTGATAGATAATTGGATCAGGGAGCGATTTCCCAATTGTTTTACTTGTCAATGTTTTGACATTGTTTACGATATTCTTTTTTTCTTTTTCTGTAATAAATCTTGCTGAAAGAATAGGATCGATTAGCAAACGTAATTGATAACTTTCAAATAATCGGTCTTGATGACTATAGTATTTTACCCCGTGTTTCCCAATATTTTCTATGATATCAAAACCGGATGATTGTAGTGTGACAATGTATCTTTTCACTGCTTTGATGTCTGCAGTGCAACCTGGAATATCTATTTTTAACTTCTCCACAAGCTCCTTAAGTGTAAGCTCGTGGTTTTCATCCGTTTCCCTTTGAAAGATTGCTTTTAAAGCCAGTAATCGTAATCCCGTTTTGACTTCACTCACATTGATCCACGTCCCCTATTTTCCGAGTCATTTCTTTAAATGACCACTCTTCCTGATGAAATATTTTCAAGATAAACCGGGCTCTCGTCCCTCCAACATACAGGTCTGTAGGTGTACAAACTTTGCTGTTTTTCTTAACTCCAATTATCAGGACGACATCTGACTCTAAACCTTTAAAAGCTCGTATCGTACTAAAGGCAATCCCGTCTTTTCTTCCTTCTGAAAGATCATAAATGAGCCAAGGTCCTTGTCCAATTCTATCCACTTCCTTTAAACTGCTATTCCCTTTCTTATGTGGGGATAAAATCGTAATACGATGAGGAGACAACCCTTGGCTGACTAACTTATTAATTTCTTTTTCCAATAGCCGTTTTTCGGTTTGTGGATCCTTACAGGGTATATACTCCACAGGCAACCCGCCTACGATTTTATATCGTAGCCGATTGTTTTCGATTAAAGGTTGTGTCCACTCATTTATTTTTTGTGTATTCCTAAGGTTAATGGTTAATTTATGTTTTGACATTTCGAAATCCTTTAATGCGTCCAATCCATTTCCAAACAAGTTTTGATGTCGATCAGCAAATATATAAAAATGTCCATCCTTCTTCACCATTTCATCTAAACAGATGAACCAGTTTTCTTTAAAATCCTGCCCTTCATCCACGAGAATAGCATCAAATTTTTCTGTTTCACTTTTGATGGAGTACAATTCATAAATGTAATTTGGCAGTGTCTCACTATAATATTTGTTAATCAGATCGGGACTTTTGGGCATTTCGAGTACATATGAATGTTCTTCTTTAATACTTTCTAAAAAATCATGGAAGTTTGTAATCGAAATATTTTCATGTTCACAATGTTTTTTTAATAATGTAACTAGTTGCTTGTTATAACATGTTAAGAATACTTTTTTCCCAACTGATGCTAAATCCAATGCTTTTTTCATAGCGATAAACGTTTTTCCAGTACCTGCTGCTCCAAAGAAAATCTTCCGATGATCTTCTTCCGTTTCTTCTAGAATTCTGTCCTGCTCTTCCGTTAAAATGATCTCCGAACGGTCACGGAGCATAGTCAATTTATCATCCAAATTTGAAAACACGCGAAAAGAAGGCGATAAAACCTTTGTTATTAGGTTTTTTGTTGCCTCGTAAGGAGAACTTCTATCGATGTTTGCGAACAAACCCTTAAAACTTTCTTCCAAATTTAATAATTCTTCATGGGACCAGCAACTCTTCTCATTTAAGTCTTCCGGTAAGAATCCAGCCCTTTTTAAAGTATCAGGAAAACATAGTGCATAACGAAAATGGAGAGGGTAATCAGAGTTACTTAAATTTTTGTATCGATTTAAGATAGAAAACATGGCGTCTCTTGCCTGCCTTATTGGGTCCTTTGAAAGTTCTCTATATTGCCCGTTTTTCATTTCCTGCCATACTCCATTAAAGTAATGCACATCCCCTTCTTTCACCTCCACTACAGCAAATCCATAACTTTGATGGACGATTACAAAATCCGCCTCTCTCAAACCGTATGGATCCTGCCGAGCATCATCAAGTGCAAACTTATAGGAGTAAAATACCGTATAGGAATCAGGCAATTCCCGTGCCTTTTCATAAAATAGACGTTCCCCTTGGTTTTGTATTGTTTCCGGTAAACAATCTGGAACCATTCTGGCCATCGAATTCTCCCCACCTTTAATAATCTGATTAATGGGTACTATTCGACATTTGGAGCTTAATTCCTTGTTTAAAGCTAGAAACTCTGCAATCATAAGGACGTTTTTAGTAAATGATTAAACAAAATTAACCGCCTGACCTTTGACGACGTTTTGTTGTCGTGTGCCAGACGGATCATTAAAATGGTTATTGTATTATGTATAAAGGGAAATTACTTTAATCGAAACTGCTTTGAGATATTTTCTATATCCATTACCATTTTCCCTAATGAATCAACAGAAACTTGAATTTCCTCAACAATCGCTAACTGTTCTTCCGTTGAGGCACTCACCTCTTGGGTGGATGAAGCATTCATTTCCGCAAGTACCTTAATGTTCTTCATGGAATCCGAAAGGGCACTGCTCTGAATCATCTCTCTTGTGGAATGGTTAACATCCTCTGTTTGTTTAGCCACATCGGAAACAGATTGATGAATGGTTGCAAATTTAGAACCCACTGCCAATGCTAACTCTTTTCCGGTAGTAACTTCTTTAATCCCCTCTTCCATTGATAATATTACTTCATTTACATCTGCTTCAATTGCTTGAATAGATTTTCCTATATCCTTTGCAGATAGTGCTGACTGTTCCGCAAGTTTCCGTACTTCATCTGCTACAACAGCAAATCCTTTCCCGTGTTCCCCTGCCCTTGCTGCTTCAATCGCAGCGTTTAGAGCTAATAGATTTGTTTGCTCAGCAATATCTGTAATCATGTTTGCCACTTGTTGAATGCTGCTTGAACGATCACCGAGATTATTTACTAATTGATTCAGATTCGCAATTTTTCCTTCAATTATCTTCATTTGCTCCGTGGATTTGTTAATCTCAGTTGATCCATCAGTTGCCAATGTGAGCGTTTCTTCCACAAGGGTAGAGACATTTTCCACATTTTGTGCTATTTGAATAATCGTTTCATTAACTTCTTTTAACACATCCGTACCTGTATTCACTACTTTAAGTTGTTCTTCGGAACCTTCAACGACATTTTCAATACTTGAAGCAATTTGTCTTGTGGAATGGGTATATTGTTCCGTACTAGTATTTAACTGCCTAGATGATTCCGCAAGGTTAGTACTAGTACTTATTAATTGAGTAATAATTGTCCGTAACGAGTGAACCATTTTACTGCTTGCAGCAGTCAATTTACCAACTTCATCATTATTCTTAACCTCAGGTTGAATCAATAAATTACCATTTGCTATTTCAGATAATTGATTGGATAAGGATATAATAGGGTTTGTTATTTTACTTGAAAATAGGAGAATAAACACAGTAGTAACCGCCAATGCAATACTACTTGTGATAATGGTTGTCATAAAGAAACCAGATGAATTCGTAAACTCATCCACATAGGATCCTGCAGCAATGATAATATCCCAGGAAGGATAATATGCGGTGTAAGTAATTTTAGGCTCAAATGTATTCTCTTGATTTGGTAATGTCCACTCATACAGGAAGAATCCATCCCCTTTTGTCGCTGCATCCACCAGTCCTTTACCTACTAATATCCCATTTGGATCTTCCACGCTCCAAAGATTTTCACCTTCTAGTACTGGATGACCGAGTACATTAGCTTCCTTATCTATCAGAAAAATATATCCACTCTCTCCGATTTTAATTTCTTCTGAAATTGGTCTTGTTCCATCAGCCAATTTTTCCCCTAAGATAAACTGGTTAATTTCCTCGATCGCTTCATCCTTTGAGATCTCATTGGTTTCTACTCGTTTGTTAATTTCATCTATAACACGTATAGTGAGATTAATGTCATTCTTGAGCGAGTCCTCTGTTAGCTTCAATAATTCTTTTTCTGCCAGTGTATTGCTAATAAACCCAAGCGTTAGCATTGGGCCTAGTACGAGTACAATACAAACAATAATTAATCTATTCCGAATACTCATTTGTTTATCTCCCCCTTAGTGACAAAAAACTCATTATATTTTTGGACTAGTTGATTCTCGGATTTATACATGGTATTTGAACGTTGAAGTCTAATTAGTATTATTCTAAATTAATCAATTCTACAAATGACTTCAGTACCCTCTTTTTTAAGAGTAATTATCCAAAAATAGGACTTTTATCGATATTTTTCGACCAACTTGTAGGAACTTATTTCACTGCTCATTCGCTCTCGTTTGTTTAAGAAAGTGGAATTAATTGACTAAAAGATATACATATGGCCAATTTCCCCTTTCCCTATGGTATTATTTAAGTATCGAACATTACTAAAGGAGCGTTTGAAGATGGACAAAATTGAAATAATTGCCCGCCGAATTCTCGGATGGAAATTAAATCGTAGTGACAGATGGTATAATCCAGAAGAGGGTATCTTCATTCCTAATTTCCAGCCGGAGGATAATCTTGAACACGCCATGATGATTGTGGAGAGGTTGGAATGCTTTGGGTTTCAAGTTACAAAAAAGAGCGATAATGAGGTTTACATCAACAACATATATGCAACAGGAGAAACATTACCAAAGGCCATTACTAATGCAGCATTTAAAATTGCTGAAAATAACCCTATTCCTCAAGAATGGATGTAAGAAAGTTCACATATTATAGTAACCTCTACATGAAAGGAGGCACCATGATCATACGAAAAGCAAAAAGTGACGACTGGAAAGGGATTGCTCGTGTCCATGTGGATTGCATGCACACGGCGTACCAGGGAGTCTTACCTCCAGAAATATTAGATAAATTTACATATGATAATCGGGAAAAACGTTGGAAAAATGACCTTCCTAAAGCAATCCGAAGAGGAACAATGACCTATGTCGTGGAAGACCAACAGGGAGCAATTGTAGGATTCGCCTTAGGAGGAACAATGCGAGATCCCCGATTAAGAATTCGGTACATCGGTGAAGTTTACGGGATTTATGTACATCCTCAAGTCCAAAACGAAGGTATTGGGAAAAAACTGTTGGAGAGTGTTGCCGAATACTTTTCTACTTTAGATTTCCCTACGATGGCTTTATGGACCATTAAAGAACTCCCTTCTTGCCCCATTTTCGAAAAACTTGGCGCAGAAAATGTCTATGAGAAAAAGACAGTTATCGGGGGAAAAACTCTAGAGGAAATTGCTTACGGCTGGGAAGACTTAAAGAGTTTTTCTTCAAAAAAAGAAGGGTTAAACTAAACTATAAACACACCGACATTAATGGGAAAATGCGTTGGGGTGTTTCCACGAATAGAGACACTTCTATTCTTTATCTATTAATTAGGTTTCCATCCTTATCTTCAATGAAAACTTCATAAGAGCTAATATTCGGGATATGTTTTAGATCTTCTGACAGCAAGAGGCTTTCCAAAGTCTTTGTCATTTTCGCAGCTAAAGTCGATGTAATGGATTCATCAATTTCCAGGAAAGTTTTTATAGTTATGGATTCTTGCTGAATCGTTATATTTTTAATTCCACCAACATTTGAAAGACCGTCAGATAATGCTATTACTAATGTCCTCCTATCCTCCACTTCCAATCGCTTTCTGTCTTCAAAGGTAGAGGTTTCTTGATTGGATCCAGCAAAAACTAATGAAGTCCCAATCAAAATGGCCATTATAAATAGACCGTTTATTTTTAGTATTAATCTTTTTTTCATTAAGGAACACCCCCCTGTTAAAAGGTATGTCCATGTGAAAAAAATATTCAGTATGTAATTTAGAAATTTTATCCTACCATCTCTTAAATAAACAAGTTAGTCAATATATCTGCGTTAGTAAATCGGTTTCTTTTTAATTCCTGTGATAAAAGTGTATATTAGGACATTCAAGACGGATAACCCTAAAATTACTAAGAAAAGTATAGAAGATGTGGAATCCCCTCCCAAGTTATACTCATCTGCCATATAACCTAGTGAAATGAGTGATAAACCTGATATAGTTGCAGCAATAATAGAAATACTTACGACAGAGAACAAGGTAACCAAAGGCTTTTTTTGAAAAATAGTAATTGTCATATTTGCAACAAGAATAATAATAAACGCGATAAATATTGGTCTTAAAAAAATTATTTCCGGAAACTGATATTCCATAAATAAACCTCCGTTTTATGAGAGCACTGAAAATGTGGTGCTTTTCCACTTTTACAGTCCCCCGAAGCAATGAGCGTAACTGTCGCAAACTTTAAAAAGCTTGATACAAGCGGTTTTTCCTATCAGTCGAGCCTCGGGCAAAGCCATTGCCATAAAAATAAAAGGAACTGAAAAAGTTGTAAGATACATTTTCAGTGGCCACCCATTTTATAATTATCATTTTCATGGATGTAAATAGAAAACTGCAGTCGACTATAAAAAAGAGCGTAGGGTAAAAAAAACTGTCATACAGTAATTATATACTATATGACAGGCATATGTTTTTTTTCAAAGATTAATCAAGAACCCTAACCTGTACAGACCGTCTTCCAAATGCTAAAGCATCAGAACGATTAGGCATAAAAATGTCTATCTTCTTTCCTACGATTGCTCCTCCAGTATCTGCTGCTAAGAATACTCCATATCCTTTTACTTCAACACGTGAACCAAGGGGAATAACGTTCGGATCAACAGCAACAACCTTCGCATCAGGGTTCGCCCTTAAGTCAATTCCTAATCGAGTTACCCCAGAACAACCAACGCAGTACGCAGTGTAGGCAGTCGCATTAAACGTTTCCCAACTTCCTTCTGTTGTGGGTGAACTTGAATTAGAAGGTTCAGATCCTGAACTATTGTTGGAACCAGCACTACTTGGATTAGAGGTTTGTGCACGTTGAGATTCCTGAGCTGCTTTCTTTGCCGCTTCTTGACGTGCCATTTCTATACGTGCCATTTCACGAAGTCGGACCTCTTCAGCAATCCGATTACGGATATCCTCTTCTTGAGATGCCAATTCCAATTCCTCTTCAACTAATTGGGCAATCAAAGCCTTTTGCTCCGATTCATTCCTCTTTAAATCGTCTCGAACTTGATTTGTTTTTTCCCTTTGTTCCTTGAGATCATTGTGTAAAACCTCAAGGGATATTACTTGTTCATCAAGTTCTTGGTGAATCTTATCAAATACTTGTTGTACATCCTCTAGTTCTTGTTGCTTCTGCTCTGTTTGTTCGATAAAATTACTGTCTGCTTGTGCGATTCTAGAGATGGTCAAAATTCGACTAATAAAATCACCAAAACTCTCTGCACCTAAAATAACCTCAATATATGAAATATTGTCAATTCCGTTTTGTTGATACGTGGTTGCCCGGTCTTTTAATAATTCAATACGCTGATCAATATCTTCTTGAAGAAGTGCAATTTCCACCTCTAATTCTTTGACCTTTTCACTATTTTCTTCCATCTTTTTTTCTGTCTCAATGATCTTTTCCTCATTTTCTTCAATAGCGTCATTGAGAGTAGAAAGTTCTTCATTTAATTCATTCAGCTTTTCCGCTAATTCAACGAGTTTAACTTCTGCTTCCGAAAGTTCTAGCTTAATAGCCTTCCGTTCCTGTTGAATTTGCTTTTGGTCATTTTCTAAGGCATCTGTGGCAAACACTGTACCACCAACAAATATATGAACCAAGCCGATGAACATCATTAGAATTAGTAACTTCTTTTGCACACCGTCTTCCCCCTAAGAGTTATTAGTGGCTAATCTAATATCTATTAAATCTATTTGCTAAAAAAGCAAAACTATCTTAACCAACCTTATCAGACTAACATATCAGTAATGTAATAGTAGTATTGCATTTTTGTAACAATAATAGATTTTTTGCTATTTTTTCACAAAAAAAACATTATATTACTGTATTTTATAGATAAACTTGACTTTATCTGAATTATAAGTAATTTGTTTTCTCATTAAAGAAAATATATTCTCTATGAATTACTCTCTTATACGTTATAATAGAAACCAAACAAAAGATAATTAAGAATTTAATAGGATTATACATGAGGTTTAATAGGGGGTAGATCATGGATTTTGTTGCGATTGATTTTGAAACTGCTAATCAAAACCGCTCTAGTGTTTGTTCCGTAGGATTAGTTGTCGTTAAGGAAGGAAAAATCACGAAAGAGTATTATCAGTTAGTGAAACCAAGTGATCTTTATTTTGATCCCATCTGTGTTCGAATTCATGGAATAACCGCTACGGATGTGGAGGATGCTCCCTCCTTTCAATCGGTATGGGGGGAAATATCCCATTTATTAGACGGAAACCTCGTCATTGCCCATAATGCCAGTTTTGACATGTCTGTCTTGAGAAAATCATTAGATGAGTGTGGAGTGGATTACCCTTCCTTTGCCTATAACTGTACGGTTAACGTATCCAAGAAAACATGGCATGGATTACATAGCTATTCGTTGAATAATGTTGCAGAACACTTACAAATCCAATTTAAACATCATCATGCGTTAGAAGATGCTATTGTCGCTGCCAAAGTTTATCTCCATTCCTGTATGCATCATAAAGTAACTAGTCATGGAGAACTTGTGGAAAAACTGGAAATTGGGGAAGGTATTTTGTATCCAAACGGCTATAAGCCTGCCCGATTAAACAAAAAGACTAAGAAAAGCGTCAGCTGAGCGTAGGACAGTGCCTCTTACTCTACAAGCATCGCTCCCGTGCTGCCACTGTAGTAAACACTCGTTGGACAGCGAATTCGAAAAAGTAGACCTGAAGCCTGCTCTTCGACTTCGGTAGTCATTTCTAAAGTGCTCTAAAGCCAGTATGCGATGGAGATAGACACATGACCTAAAGTACCATAATTAAAAATTTTTCTATCAAAAGATGCCAGTCTCCAGTACTTTTGTACTGAATACTGGCATCTTTTTTATAATTTGAATCGAAAGCCCACGAGTATCCTTCAATATAGCCTAAATTAATAAATTAAACAGTTTTTGATCTTTATTAATTTCCATATAGGAAAAACCTTTTTTTTCCATTCTGTCAATAAGCGGTTCATAGTCTTCTTTATGCTTTAATTCAATTCCAACAAGGACAGGCCCTTTATCCCGATTGTTCTTCTTCGTATATTCAAAACGGGTAATGTCATCTGTTTCCCCGAGAACATCACTCATAAATTCTCTCAAAGCACCAGCCCGTTGCGGAAAATTAACGATAAAGTAATGTTTATATCCCTCATAGATTAAAGACCGTTCCATCATATCCTGCATCCGATCAATATCGTTGTTCCCGCCACTCACTATACAAACGATGTTCTTCCCTTTAATTTGATCCTTATAATAGTCGAGCGCTGCTAACGGAAGAGCCCCTGCCGGTTCCGCGACAATAGCATTTTCGTTATACAAGTCTAAGAGTGTCGTGCATACTTTCCCCTCTGGGACAAGAACTACGTCATCAACAATATCCTTCGCTATTTCAAAGGTTATATTTCCAACTTGTTTAACGGCAGCACCATCCACAAACTTATCAATCCGCTCTAAAGTAACCACTTCATTCTTCTCCAATGACCTCTTCATTGCAGGCGCTCCAGAAGGTTCCACCCCAATAACTTTTGTACTTGGACTTATGCTCTTAAAATACGATCCCACTCCAGAAATGAGACCTCCCCCTCCAACTCCCATAAAAACATGGGAAACGGGCACTTCAATATTATCTAAAATTTCCATCCCAATCGTTCCTTGACCTGCAATTGTCAAATAATCATCAAATGGATGGATAAAAGACATGGAATGTTTTTCACAGTAATCTTTGGCTTCATAATAGGCATCATCAAACGTATCCCCAGAGAGCACAACATCAATATAGTCTCCTCCGAAAAATTTGACACGGGAGACTTTTTGTCTCGGTGTGGTGCTTGGCATAAAGATTCTGCCTTTAACTCCAAGAGCTTTACAGGAATATGCCACACCCTGTGCGTGATTCCCGGCACTGGCACACACGACACCATTATGTAATTCTTTTTCCGACAAACTTTGCATTAAGTTGTAGGCCCCTCTGATCTTAAACGAGCGGACAACCTGTAAATCTTCCCTTTTTAAAAAAACATTGCAACTATATCTCTCAGACAATATCTCATCTTTTTGAAGCGGTGTTTTCATGACAATGTCTTTTAAAGCCTGGTGTGCCTTAATGATATCTTCAATTTGTATCTTCTTACTTGTCATATTCATAAAAATACTTTCCTTCCTAGCTCCCCTGCCATAAACATTTTAGATTTATACTACCATAAACAACGGTTTTTAAAAACACGAAATGTTAAGAAAAATAAAAATATACCACCCTACTAGAGGGCACTGAAAAAGTATAAAACCACTTTTTCAGTGCCCTCCCCAATTGCGTTGGGAAATCTTATATATCACTTATTGTTAACAAGCTAAAATCATTTACAGATTTTTAAAAAGTGAGTAAGCTAAACCTAGTAGATATGGAAAGGATTCTTAAACATGGATGTCACTGTTGTTGCAACCTCCATCGTGGTTATGGGGTTAATTACCATTATAGGCGCATTCCTCGCCCATAAGGTAACCATAACTAAAGATGCGAAACAAGTTATTATATTAATAGTATTAAATATTGCTGTTCCATCCATTATTTTAAATGGTGTTTTTAATACGGAAGTCACTGATCAATTACTTCACCAAGTCATCTTAATCTTTATCATCTCAGTCCTCTATCATATCATAGCAATTTTCGTTGCCTTGGCAATGGCAAAGTTATTTAAATTTGAATCATTATTTGCAAAGAAAATGGCATTGCTCACTGCACTTGGGAACACAGGCTTTATTGGTATTCCTTTATGTGCCACGATTTTCGGTCCTGTTGGAGGTTTGTTAGCTGCAATCTTTGATGCGGCACTTGATGTTATCTTATTCTCCATAGGAGTATATATGCTTCAGTCTGGAAAAGGATTAGAAGTCAGACAGTTATTAAAGGCGTTCATAAACATTCCTTTTATTGCTGTTATCATTGGCTTAACGGTAGCAATATCAGGTGCTGAGCCACCTGCCTTTTTAAAACAATTAACGGGACTCCTTTCAGGATTAGCTGCACCATTGGCTATGCTGTACATCGGAATGCTCTTACAGGATCTTTTTAAACGAAATGGTGTTTCGATATACCGTCAAATTTGGTTTCCGTTGATAGGACGTCTATTGATTTTCCCGCTATTGATGATGACTGTTTTGTCATTTATACAACTAGATAGTATATTAAAGAATATTGTTATTATTTTAACTGCTATGCCTACGTTCACCTTATCTGCGATTTTATTTTCCCGTTACACAAATGATGAAGAAACAGCAGTAACGACAATAGCTTTTTCCACATTGCTTTCCTTGATGACAATTCCTCTGATGGCTTATTTAGCTACCATATTATAACCTCCAGCACAGACTTTTAGTGTACTGGAGGTTTAATAACAATCAAGAGTTAAATAAATCGCAATCATTTAATTTTTGTACTGCTTTTTTTAGTACCTCATTATCTTGTACTAGGGCGATGCGTACAAAACCTTCACCAGTTTCACCGAACGCATTTCCTGGAGTGACGACCACACCTGTTTCATCAATTAGTTGATAAGCAAACGAGGTGGAGTTAAACCCTTCTGGAACTTTCGCCCAGATAAACATGGATGCATCTGGTGCGTCTACCTTCCACCCTGCCCCATTTAATCCTTCCACTAAAATGTCTCTCCGCTTTCGATAAACACCTCTCAATTTTTCACTGAAAACAGATGAGTGTTGCAAAGCAGTAACGGCCGCACGCTGAATTGGAAGGAATACACCATAATCAAGGTTAGACTTAAATCTATTAAATGCTTCTATAATAGTAGGATTTCCCACCACATATCCGATCCGACAGCCTGCCATATTATAACTTTTTGATAAGGAATTAAATTCGATCCCAACTTCTTTTGCCCCATCTATGGATAAAAAGCTAATTGGTTTATCTTCATAATATAGTTCAGAATAGGCAAAATCATGGAGAACAGTGATATGATATTTTTCCGCAAACCGGACTACTTCCTCAAAAAATTTTGTTGTAGCTAAAGCGGGAACAGGGTTACCAGGGAAGTTTAAGATCATGAGTTTCGCCTTCTTGCAAACTTCTTCCGGTATTTGTCTTAAATCCGGTAAAAATTGATTTTCCTCCTTCAAGGGCATGGAATATGGTTTAGCTCCAGCCAAGGAAATACCCGCAGAATATGCCGTATATCCAGGATCAGGCACAAGGATAACATCTTCGGGATTGGTCAAAATCATAGGGAAATGTACAAGACCGTCCTGGGAACCCATTGTCATCAGGACTTCCTTCCTAGCATCAATTAATACACCGTAGTTTTTGCCATAGTAATCCGATACAGCGTCATAAAATTCCCCAGTTCCAGTCAAGGAATATCCGTATTGACCTGCATCCTTTACCTGATTCGATAATTCCTCAATCACATGTTCTGGTGGTCCCAAATCAGGACTGCCGATACTTAAGTCTATTATCTCCATGCCGCTCTCTAGTTTTTGTTTCTTATAGTAAGATAGTTCATTAAAAATTGATGTCTGAAACTGATTCATCTTATTGGAAAGACGAATTTCCATCCTATACACTTCCTTTTTTGAGAACTAACCTGTCCTGAGGCATTTTGGTTGCCAAAACATTTATTATCGTCGATTTAACCTCGATTCGAGTCTCACTTGCTTTCTCATCCGTTTATCTGCTTTTCGGTCCGCCACTACTAAACAGGCATGGATGGCACCTGGCAGCCAAAAAAATAGAGTTAAAATCAAATTTAATAAAGCCTGAATGGGTTTTCCTGAAAAAAACACTGCAACTGGAGGTAAAACAATTGCCAATAAGTACATCATAATGCACACTCCCTTGGATTACTGGTTTTATTTTATCATAATATTAGTAACCTTAAGACTTAAAAATCCCTATGGATCCAGTTAGATAATACAAACACAGCAGGAGTATTCCAGTAGATAGTTATTTCATTTGTTGAATAACTATCCATATGATCAAGGAAACATTGAGCCGGTGGAAGTCCTATTAAATGTTTAACAGCCTCATCCTGTACTCCTTTGTTTGGTCCTCCCGATACAAAACCAGGCACTGGTTCATTCACATTATCACCGATAGATGGCCGATGATGCGGATTCATTACCGGCCGATCTCCAAAACCAGTGACATAACATATGTCCAATACATTTCGACCGAGTAAATAATGCACATGATCTAAGGCAACGGAAGAAAAGATCTCTTCTTTTTCAGAAAAATGAGCAGCAAGTATTAAAATCATGGCGTGATTCATAACAATCATGTTACTACCCCAAATATACTCTTCTTCCTTTAAGGAAAGAAGATAGCCATCCGTTTTGCCTTCACATACTAACTTATCTGCCTCCCTTAACATTCCAGTCTTCAACTCCATATAGAGTTCATCGATGACTGGATGTTCCTTATTCAAAAGGTAAGAGATTGTCCCATAACCACCGTTATCTGCCCATCCAAACTCATACTTCGGGAAAGACTGACTGGCATAGGTCTGGAACCATTCATGATACGTAATTTCTCCTGTCGTTCGATATAATTCTGCTGCTGCCCAGTACCTCTCATCCATGTCCTGCCCATCTCCATATTCTCCGGTTTTGATGGAAGGTGGATTCTTAAACCCACTTATCTCAGGGTGTTGCTGTAACCAGTCCCAAGCATAAACTGCAGCATGTAAACATTTCTTCGAAAAAGCCTGATCGAAAGACCGATATATCCTCCCTGCCATGGCCATGACAGCGGAAAAGCTCGCAGTTGCAGTTGCAGAAATTGGAGATAGGTAAAGATCATCACGATCATCTTCTGGCATCACATCCAACCCGGGGAATTCAAGTGTTGTTAATTTATGATATACCCCGCCAGATCTAACATCCTGCATCTTTAGCATCCATTCCAATTCGTACCGACATTCATGCAGTACATCAGGTGTAATGGCATCCGTTTCTGGAATGGGTGTAGAATCTTGAAATGCCTTAGGATACAGTTCATATGCAAGAAATAAGTCCGCTAACGCTTTTGCCCCCGGACCAATATACTTTCCATAATCCCCAGCATCATGCCAGCCACCGCTCGTTTCTATTCGAAGGTTCTCTTCCCCATACACGATAGCCTCTGTTAAGTGGCATTTCTCATGTTTCCATGGCCCAGCAAACTCTTCTTCTAAATCCATTCCACAGCGTAAAAAATAGAGTCCTTTAAGTAGACTAGTATGTAATTCGTTATATGGAGATTTGGTAATAGTAAACGTTGCAGAAGTTGATTCATTACACTTGATATAATATGGTCCCTCTTCATTCACCATCGTGAAATCAGCATGACAAACATATGTCCCACTCAATTCGTCAAAAAACGGTTCACTTGTTGTCCCTTCGAAAGCCACTTCTCCAGTCGGTTCATAAACGACTTGAAATTGGCCATTTTGTTCAGAAAATACTGCCACTTTTTTTGCATCTTTCGGGTATCCGATTTGATTAACTGTAATGTATCTTGGTTGTGAATTCATTTACGAAACCCCTTTCATAAGTAACTAACCACAAAGCACACCTCTTTAAAAAGGCTGTACCTTTATCATCTAGTAAAATAATTTGTACTAACCTAACATCCATGTGATTGCATTTTAACATAAAATGTTGAATAAAAGGTACTATCCTCTTTTCATGAAAAGCACTATACAATAAACCAACTAAGGGTAATGATATAATATCCATTATCATAACTTATATTTTTTGGAGGGTAATATGAATAAAAACACAAAACCTTTTTTCATTTTAGTCCTACTTCTTTTTTATCCCTTCCTATCAGGTTGTTTCCAATCCGATATTACAATGGAAGAGCATTTGGATGAATTAGAAGAGCTGAAAATCAAAATGTCAGAATTTGAGTATGAAAATGCCATTCTCGAAGAGACCATCTCTTCGTTGGAAGATACAACAGGATTATTAGAAAAAGAAAAGAATCGGTTGTTAGGAACCACCGCTAAAATGGAAGTGGAAAACAAAAAACTCGTTGCAAAACTAGAAAAGATGGAGAATCAACGAATTACTCAGTTGATGGATGAAACAGGGCTAGTCAATCTTAAGGATATTGATGATACTATTATCATCGATTTGCCCTATGCAACGACAAATAACTTTGTAGGTGAAAAAGTATATTCCATTGAACTATGTCTTCTCCAACTAGAGACCGCATTGAAATTAAAGGCAGCAAACGAATTGGCTAAGCAAGATGGATTAAAAATAAAAATATGGGATGGTTACCGCCCCCATGACGTTCAAAAAGTATTTTGGGAGCTTACACCTGACCCTAGTTATGTGGGAGATCCTGCCCTAGGATCCGATCACAACAGGGGAACTGCTGTGGATGTCACTTTAGTAGATCAGGACGGTAATGAACTGGAGATGCCTACTAGATTTGATGACTTTTCTCCAAATGCCTGGAGAAACTACCAGAGTAATACTCCTGAGGCACAAAAGAACATGGAATATTTAACAAAAATTATGGTGGAGAGCGGTTTTACAACTATAAATACGGAATGGTGGCATTTTGCTGATTCGAACGCAAAAAACTATCCAGTCTTAAACATTCCGTTAGAAGATTTTGTTCCCGATCTGGACTTTTAAGTTAGCAACATGTCCAAATATGTACGATTCGTCATATTTTTACAAAAATTTTACAAAACATTCATATTAACAAAAAAATAGTTAGTTATAGTAGAGACGATATAGAAAAAATTCAAACCGTCTTTGTGGAGGCATTAAGAATGGAACATAAAAATATGCTCTGGAAAACAGCTAACTATAACAACCGTGAACTAAGTTGGTTGGCATTTAATCAACGGGTTTTAGAAGAAGCTATGGACGATCGAAACCTCCTTTTGGAAAGACTTAAGTTTCTTGCTATCTTCAGTTCTAACTTAGATGAATTTTTCATGGTACGTGTGGCTGGGTTAACGGATCAAGTTAAAGCAGGATTCAATAAACCAGAGAATAAAGCGGGGATGACACCAAAGGAACAATTAACTCAGATTTCTGGAAAAACACAGGAATTAGTCAAACAGACATACAACACGTACAGATCATTACTTGCTTTATTAAATGAAAATGGTATTCGAATTACACCATCAAAGGATTTGACTGTAAAGCAGTTGGTTTTTTTGGAAAACTATTTTGAAGATCAAATCTACCCTGTATTAACTCCTAGAGCAATAGATGCGTATCGTCCCTTTCCTCAATTTTTAAGCAAAAGTCTTAATTTGGCAATCGTAGTGGAAGATCCTCAAAATCGGCAAGAAGAGATTAACAATTTATCAGGAAAACTTGCGATCGTTCAAGTACCTGCTGTATTGGACCGGTTTATCCAAATCCCAAGTGAAACAGGTAAAACAGAGTTTATTTTGCTTGAAGATCTCATTTCTTTGTTTATTCACACGTTATTTGCTGGGCGTTCTATCAAAAGTGTAACACCGTTTCGTATAACAAGAAACGCTGATTTAACCATACATGAAGATGAGGCTGTGGACTTACTGATTGAAATTGAAAAGGAGCTTAAAAAAAGAAAATGGGGTGCAGAGATACGCCTTGAGATTGAAGGGGCATCTTATGATAAGAATGTTGTTGATTACATTCAGCAACGTCTAGATATTCATGTAAAAGACATCTATTTCTTAGAAGGCCCGCTCGACTTAACTTTTTTATTTTCTTTTTATAAAATAATTGGGCAAAAACATAAAAACCTTATGGACGCTCCATTTATTCCGCAACAACCGGTAGACCTGCCAGAAGAAGAAGATATATTTGAACGTGCTTTGAAACAAGATATTTTACTTCACCATCCGTATGATACTTTTGAAGTAGTGAATTCATTTATATCTAAGGCAGCAGACGATCCTGATACTCTTGCCATAAAACAAACACTATACCGGGTTAGTGGTGATTCATCTATCATAAAAGCTTTAAAACGGGCAGCGGCTAAAGGGAAACAAGTGACAGTTTTAATTGAGTTAAAAGCTAGGTTTGACGAGGAGAACAATGTAAGTTGGGCTAGGGAGTTAGAACAAGAAGGGTGTCACGTTATTTATGGAATGACCAACTTAAAAACTCATAGTAAAATTACACTCGTTGTTAGACGCAAACATGGTCGTATTGAAAGATTTATTCACTTAGGAACAGGGAATTATAATGGGACAACTGCAAAACTATATACAGATGTGGGCTTGATTACAACCAATGAAAAGATTGCTGAGGACGCAACCAACTTTTTCAACTATCTTAGTGGTTTTTCAGAAAAACCTACCTATAATCATTTCTCTGTTGCCCCTTTTGATATCAGGAATGACATTATAGATTTAATTAATAAAGAGATAGAATATCACAAAAAAGATGGAAATGGGCGTATTATTGCAAAAATGAATTCCTTATCCGATAAAGCAATTATCGATAAGTTTTATGATGCTTCTTGTGAGGGTGTAAAAATAGACCTTATTATTAGAGGAATATGTTGCTTACGTCCTGGAATAAAGGGAGTAAGTGAAAATATAACCGTACGAAGTATTGTAGGGCAATTTTTGGAACATAGCAGAATCTACTATTTTTACCAAATGGGAGAGGAAAAAACTTTCTTTTCGTCTGCCGATTTAATGACACGTAATATGGAGAATCGGATAGAGATACTTTTTCCTATCCTAGAAACTAACTTAAAGGCAAGAGTAAAAAACTGGCTTGCCCTTTACTTATCAGATAATGTTAAAGCCCGTTATCAAGACAGATATGGAGTTTATCATTATGTCAAAGTAAAGGAGAATGATCCGATTATTAACAGTCAACTGGCCATTGGACAAAAAAATCCTAACTACGGAATAAATAATTACTATGATAGATTCAAATTAAATCTGAAGAGAATTAAAAGGTCCTTTTTTTGAATACAAGATTACAGAAGGGGAAGAAATTATTGTTCATCCTCTTTTTTTATTTCAAAATAGCAATCTAGAAAATCCTCTGTTTATCGTTCTAACAAAGGAATAAATATATACTTTCGTATAATGTTTATTTCAGAATAGATAATTTATACTGGTGTTCAACAATGGTGGTATTGTAATCATTAAACGAATCTGGAGGATATATGGATGAAAAAAATTGGGTTATTTCTGTTTATTAGTGTAGCAAGTTTACTTTTTATAAGTGGTTGCGGAGGATCCAAAGAAACTGCATCAGATCATGGTCTTGAGTTACCAAATGGTGTTGAATCACACTTGCCACTACCAGCCGAAGCTCATATTGCGTTCCAACATGAGGATGGAAACACATACAGTATCATGTATCAACCTGGTGTCAGTTATCCAGATGCAATTGAATTCTTCTCTGAACGACTATCAACCGATGGTTGGACACTTGTTTCAGAGGACATTCCTGACCGAACAGAAGGAGAACGTACTGCCGGATGGGAAGCAGAGGGTCATGGAGTTGAAGTAACTGTTACGTTAACCGCATTCGGAGGGCCTGATGGATTTAATATGACAGGGTTTATAATGATAACTAAAAACTAAATGAGAAGCGCAAGCGCTTTTCTGTCTTCCTCTACTCGTGTTTCGAAGAAGTGGATCCGTCCATCGGGCAAAACGTCACGTGTGTGGCATTCAAAACATTTAAATTAACTTTTAAAAGGAGCAGGTGAATATTTACTCACCCTGCTCTTTTTCTCTTATTCAAAATGCCTTTCAATGTAAGCTCTCTCTTCTTCTTCAGTCATTAGCCTGGTGGCTTTTCCAATAGTTCCATTTTGAAGATCCCAAATCGCGTTATGGTCTTCTACCGCTTTACTAAAATCACCATTTGACCAGCGATTTAAAATGTCTTTATAGACCGCTTCATGTTTGAAAGAATTGGCATTTACCACTTCTAGTAATCGCTCAACACGTTCGGGTGTTATTTGCATGTGTCCCCATTTTTGCTCAGCATAGACTTTTTGATGACTCATATAGTGTAAATAATTTTGCACTGCGTGCTCTGGTAAATCTAAAGGAAATTCTTCAACAACTTCATCAGCAGAGGTACCCGGGTGATTCGGCTCTTCTTCAGCCTCAACCTCTCCATCCATAACCATTTCTTCAATTGCAAATTCATCTTGACTAATCTCTTCGTCCTCTTGAAATGGTTCTTCCTGATTATAAAAAGTATAAAGAAAGAAGCTTACTAGTATACCAACAGTAACAATAATTGAAATGATTATAGTTTTCTTCATATTATCCCCACTTTTTGATGAGTTTCATAGATTAATCGGAATCCTAATGATTATTATACTCAATAAGGTATACCAAAAACGGTATACCTTATTGAGTAGTAATTAGAAATTTGAGAAAAACCGGAGATAAATCTGTCAACGGGATTATTTCCAATGGTCTCTATAATGCGAGTATGACACGTTCCCATTTAATATTTTATGTATTGCCTTAATTACGTTTTTCATCATTCACTTCGATTGTACTGGTTATCTCTATTTCTTTTAACGCCTGAGACGCTAAATGATCCGCTTCTTGGTTCTGTTTCCTTGAGACAAGTTCATACTCTGGAGTAATCCCCATTTCCTTCATTTTATCTTCTATTCTGTCTGCCCAACCGTTAAGTGTTTTTTCCATACAAGGCCATTCTCCATTTAATTGGTTGATTACAACTTGGGAATCGCCAATAATCATTACTGGCATATGATGGACACCTAGATTTTCTAATTCTTGTATTCCCAGGTGCAGTGCAGCATATTCTGCTTCGTTGTTTGTATCAAGTGAGTTCACTAAGCGGTTTTTTCGATGTCTAAATGCTTTCCCGTTCTTCTCATAAAAAACAACACACCCCAAACCAGACTTTTTAGTCTCGATATCAAACCCACCATCAAAATAAACAAAAATGTTATGGGGCTCCGTCTCCACTTCTTCTACATACTTCTTCAGTTCTTTTAGTGTCCATGAACTATCATAATCATCTAAAAAGATCATATTTTTGATACGACCAGTTCGTCGTAAATCATCACTGATCAAAAGTGCTGTGTCTGCGGTCATCTCATCTGAAACAAAATTTGTCTCCGTTCCTTTTGGTGTTTTATAAGATATTTCAATTCTTAACTTCATTATTAGACCACCTTACATAAAACTGTGAAAAACAAGGTTACTTTATGACCATTGTTCCCTATGATAAACAGTATTATTTAGGTTGTTTATTGAAATATGGGAGGGCTTAAGGAAAACGCAGTATCTCTTCATCTGATTTTTGTTCCTTTAACATATAATATTTCATTGATTTTTTGTTGATCTTTAACGCTTCATCCAAGTTCTCACTTTTAACTTTTTTGGCTTCGTTTTTTAAAAATTCATCGTTCTGCATTAACTGTGTATAAAACACCTGTTGTTCTCGTTTCAAATCCTTCCATAGACTTGTTTCCTCCATTTTCTCTTTCCATTGAAGAAGTACATCCATATTGCGTGACAACTCAAAAACAACATGAAATTGGATCGTTTCTAATTTTGCAGCTGTATATATCGCAAGTTCAAGTTCAGCTTCTGCTAATGGCAGGTTTTTTTCTTTTCTGTCCTTTATGTGATCCCAAAAATCTTCATATGTCTTACGCAACGTCAATTGATATCCAAGCAGTTTCTTAATGAACTTATAGCCATCACCCCAATGGGGGTTTGGATGATCATCCATTTTTGCCAATGGGACCCGAAAGAAATCCAGGTTTACGTGAGCACGCATTCGTCCTTCTTCCAGTATTTTCTCTGACAAACGATAGAATTGATATAAATACTTGTGCGCCTTTTTTGCATCATGAAACACTTCTTCCACGTCTGAGATCACAGCAGAAGCAACTGGCTGGTTAAGCCTTATATAATCAACTAAATAATAGTTCCTTCCGGATATCTCATAGGGATACGGATAAATGGATACTTTTTCTATCCAGCTTTTGTATTTTTTTGCTTTCTTTTTGATATGTAATGTGGAACGATTAAACACCTAATCACAACCTTTCACTGTTCGTTCTCGTAATCTAGTTTATCATATATTTACTAAATAAACCTTGCTTTGATACTACAGGAAGGAAGTACATGCTAAAGAAAAAAACCGATGCAAATATCATCGGTTCTTCATTGGATTTGAATTAAAATTATTCCCCATCTTTTTGAAAAGATTCGAATCCACGAACGATCAGTTCAACTGATTTGGAAACAACGGGATAAATCCGTTCTAGGATAGATTCCACTGGCTCATTACTTTCAATGTAAGTCATTATCACACCGTGGACCTGATAAAAAACGATTCTAGAGATGGTAAGAAGTTCCTGTTCATCTACCTCTATCAGCACCTGTTTCAATGAAAGCCTCAATAGATTAAATATTTGATTCCTTAATTGATTCACCTCTAACCTTGTTTTTTCCAGGTCTACCCTTTCCCCCCTGGTTGTGGAGTAAAGAAGATACATATTCCGATTTGAAATGCCGAATTCTACAAATTTAGAACATGTCACTTTGAGAGCAAGAAGAGGATCCGTTTCTTTTTCTAGTATATTCTTTGTCCCATGATATAAACTTTCCAGAGGTGGTATGGATATCTTCTCAAGTAGTGTTTCTTTATCTTTATAATAAATATAAATTGCAGTGTGTGAACATCCTGCCTCCTTGGCAATCTCCCGGATTGTCACAGAAGAAAATCCTTTCTCAGCAAATAATTTTTTTGCTGCATTTAATATTCTCTCTTTTGTTAGGGTAGACTTCTGCTGATTCTTGTTTATCATTCTAATTCTATCCTTCCGTTACTACATTAAGGCACCTTTTTTTTCATTCATTTTTAGCCATTTAGTGGCATATGCATCATATTGTTTATCCGGTTCACTGACATCCATTCCATGACAAACACTAACTAATTTTGGTTTAAGTTCCTTTACAATTTTTCCACTTATAATAGCCTGTTTCATATCTGCTGTAAACATTGGTATGGGACGGTTAATTCCATTTGAATTAGAGGTAAATAAATCACCACTTATTAATATATTGTCTTTTGCATGATAGTATGCCACGTGTCCAGGTGAATGACCAGGTGTATGATATGGAACTAAGTCACCAATAATCTCCATTTTATTATCCGATTCCTCTAATGCTTTTAGCACTCCATCCATCACTACTTTTGTTGCTTTTTTTCTTCCTGGATAAGGGAGTTCTCCTTCCATGTATGGGATTTCCAAACCATGGACATAAACATTAACCGATTTTTTTTCTAATATTCCTTGAAGAGCACCTATGTGATCAGAATGTCCGTGAGTAAGTAGAATTCTCTTCAGTGGCCCGGCATTTAATGAATCAATAAATTTTAAAATTCGATTCGTCATCGACTTTAATCCACAATCAATCAAGGTAACCCCATCTTCTTCCCTTACGATCCAAACACTCATTGGAAGTATCATCCAAATACTTAATTTCCAAACATTTTCTGATATTTTCTTTATCTTCATGATTCTCTCTCCTCTATATTTAACGGTAACCACCGGTTACTAACCGATGGTTATAATATATCAAATAGATTCCCCTTGTGCAATAATTATTTATCATTTTTGTAGTAAAACCTCCATGTTAGCTAAAATTTAGAGAAAAGGCACTATTTATCCTAAGAAGCAAATGGTAATATATAACTGCTTTATCATTTTCATCGATGATACTAAAAATCTATTAATGTGAGGGACGTCAATGTTTCACTCCTATAAATCAGCAAAACTTTTTATTCTTATATCTGTCATTTTTTTAGTTTCTTGGATGGTTGCTTTTCATGATAGCGCTTGGTGGAGAATGATTGGGGTTTCCTTGATTTCATTTTTAGGAGGGCTAGTGGCACTCCAGTGGACCTATAGAGCATTTAAATCAACTAAAGATAGTTCTCGATTGTTTTGGTTACAGTTAGGTTTGGGCATACTTGTTTATATCTCGGGTTACGTAACATCGTTTTTATCCCTTTTACTTTATAATTCTATGGAGCCCTCAGTCGTTTCCTTCACATTATGGGTTATTGGGTATTTCTTTTTTTTGAGTTCGCTGTTATATAAAACTAAACTTACAGGTATCTCCTTTTTTAATAACCCTCAATTTTTTGACATCATTGTATTAATGGGTGCAGCTGTTGTCATTAGTATCTACTATCTTGTGGAACCAATTATGAGGCTTACGTATAACTCTTTTTATATTACGTTCTTAAGTTTGTCTTCACAGATCATTAACTTATGTATTTTATTTTTTATCACCTATTTATATTATTTATCACGCTATAGCAGCCGTATGGAAAGAAAAGTAATTCATATTTTAGTGTTTTCTTTTATGATTCATATTATTGCAGTTTTTGGTTTTTCCATTTTGGCACTAAACAATATATACTATTTAGGATCTATTTTTGATCTTTTCTGGTTTTTATCTATGATGATTATTGGATTAACTGGTACTCTTGCTGGATCCTTTTCATCAAGACAATCTGAATGGAAAATAAAAGAACATGTATCAGGATCGGAAACTTACATCCCATACATAAGTACGATTATTCTGTTCATAATGGTATTTAAAAGCTATGAATGGAAATATAACGTACTGAGTATCGGTTTAACTAGTATCTTTTTTATGATCATAACAAGACACCGTATCATTATAAAAAGAAACAAAACATTAATGGAAAAATATCGAGAACTAGCATATCATGACCCATTGACCGGGTTGTCAAATCGGACAAGTTTCAAAACAAACTTAGTAACAGCATTGGAATATGCGAAATCAAACGAGACCCAGGTGGGAATTTTATTATTAGACCTAGATCGATTTAAAAATGTGAACGACACACTCGGACACTATGTAGGAGATCGGTTACTAAAAAAGGCAGCAGGACGCCTAAGGTCATCTCTTAAAACCACGGATCAAATCTACCGTATCGGCGGTGATGAATTTGTTATCGTTCTTACCGAAAGTTCTAGCAAAGAATGTATAGAAACATCCGAAAAAATTATTGAAAAATTTTCAAAGTCCTTTTACATTGGGAATCATGAAATTACTGTAACCCCAAGTATTGGAATCAGTACCTATCCTCAAGATGGGGATTCCATCCATTCGCTATTAAAGTGCGCTGATGCTGCAATGTACATCGCAAAAGAAAAGGGAAGAAATAATTATGAATTCCATGATTCAGACGTAAATAAAGTAATGTCTCGGAATTTATACATTGAAAATGAACTTCGAAAAGCTATTGAAAGAAAACAATTTTCTCTTTATTATCAACCAATATTTCATATTGATTCAGGTGAACTCTTCGGAATGGAAGCCTTGTTGCGTTGGAACCACCCTTCATTAGGTTCCGTTTCTCCAACAGAGTTTATTCCAATTGCAGAGGATACAGGCCAGATTGTTTCCATTGGAACATGGGTTACAGAACAAGCATGTAAACAAACAAAAGTTTGGCATGAAATGGGCTTTCCAACTACAGTTTTATCTATTAATGTATCACCTCTTCAGTTTGAACACAGAAATTTTGTTCATACAATTAAAACGATTATTGAACAAACAGGCCTAGATCCTCCGTTTTTAAAATTGGAGATAACAGAAAGTATCATGAAAAATGTAACAACATCCACAAACGTTCTAAATGAATTAAGGGAATATGGAGTTAAAACTGCCATCGATGATTTTGGAACTGGATATTCCTCTTTGTATATTCTAAAAAAAATGCCTATAGATACTATAAAGATTGATAAATCATTTATTGATGACCTTGAAGAGCATACTAGCGAATCTATGGTGAAAGCTATTATAGAAATGGGTTTGAATTTAAATCTCACAATAGTTGCAGAAGGAGTAGAAAAATATTGTCAGTTAGAAACGCTCAAAAAATTAAATTGTACCCTTGGACAGGGCTATTATTTTCAAAAACCTGTTTCAGGTAAAGGTTTCGAACAGTTATTAATTCGTACTAAAATACGTGAAGACTAGAATTGTAAAATGTCAAAAGGCCTCCAGGTTCATATAGAACTGGAGGTCTTACTACTATAAACAATTGCTTAAGCATTGTATTCAGCCTATCTTCAGGTTACAAACATTTTTCCAGATAATGATTTTGCAAGTTTACACTCCTATCTTATATTATTAAACCTCAATAATGACAGGCAAAATCATAGGTTTTTTCTTTATATGTGAAAAGATGTATTGCCCCACTGTCCTTTTAAGATGTTTTTTAATGACATGCCACTCATTTCTACTTGATTCTGGAAGTTCGTTTACTGTCTTTTTAATAAGATCGTTGATGTCATTTAACAGCTTTTCCGATTCTTTCATATGGATAAATCCCCTGGAAATAGTATCTGGATTAGAGACAAGTTTCTTTTCTGATTTACTCATTGTTAAAATCATAATGAGCATTCCGTCTTCCGATAATTGTTTCCGGTCACGTAAAACGATATCACCGACCTCACCAACACCAATTCCATCCACATACGTATTCCCTGTTTCCACCTTCCTTGTTTGCCGTGCTTCTCCATGTTTAATATCTACTACATCACCATTATTGATAATAAAAGTATTTCCTAGTTCAACACCTACTGATTCGGCTAAAAGCCGATGATGATGGAGCATTCGATACTCTCCATGAATTGGGATAAAATACTTTGGTTTCATTAATGTTAACATCAGTTTTAAATCTTCCTGATAACCATGACCAGATACGTGCATCCCCGATGAACTTCCGGAACCATAGATTACTTTTGCCCCTATGGTAAATAAATTATCTACAATTCGAGTCACTGCTTTTTCATTTCCAGGAATAGGACCTGCTGCTAATATCACCGTATCCCCTGCTAATATTTCTACACCACGGAAATTTCCCGTTGACAACCTGGAAAGTGCTGCCATTGGTTCTCCTTGACTACCAGTACATAAGATGGCCACCTTTTCAGGAGGAAGATCATTGATTTGATTCTGGTCAATTAACATTCCGTCAGGTACACTTAAGTACCCCCGTTCCATTGCCACTTGAACGACATTTACCATGCTTCGACCGAGAAGTGCAAGCTTACGTTGTGTTTTTTGAGCTGCGTCCACCACTTGCTGAACCCTGCTAATATTTGATGCAAATGTTGACAAAATTACCTTCCTGTCCGCTTTTATAAATGCCTCGTCCACATGTTCTCCTACAATTTGTTCTGTTGGTGTTGACCCTCTTCTTTCCGCGTTCGTACTTTCCGACAAAAGAAGAAGTACCCCTTCTTTTCCGATCTCAGCCATTTTATGAATATCGGAATGCTCGTTCTTCGCAGGTGTATAATCAAACTTGAAATCCCCAGTATGTACAATGTTTCCTTCTGGTGTTCTGAAAACGATACCTAAACAATCTGGAATACTGTGTGTCACTTTAAAAAAATCAATGGAAATATTATTAAAAGTCAGCTTAGACTTGGCATTTATTTCATTTAATTCTGATTCACGAAAAATCTTATGTTCTTTTAGTTTTAATTCAATAAGCCCTAGAGTAAAACGTGTGGCATAGACCGGAATATTTAATTTTTTTAAGAAAAATGGTATTCCACCTATGTGATCCTCATGTCCGTGTGTAACAATTAATGCTTTCACTTTATTTTTGTTCTCTAATAAATATGTAATATCAGGAATAATTAAATCAATTCCTAACAAGCTTTCATCTGGAAATTTATTACCACAATCTATAATTACAATATCCTCTCCATATTGTATCGCATACATATTCTTACCAATTTCATGTAATCCACCAAGGGCAAATACCGATAAAGCCTCTTCTTTTGTACTCACCTTAATCCCTCCACCGATGTTAATTTAAATTTAGTATGACCCGTTTCCACTTTCATTATCAGATGGTAAATGTTTTAGATGTGAAAGTTATAAATGGGTACATAGATAAAAATATTGACATACTAGAAGAAATAATGTAAATTACCGAAGGGCGAACATTTTATTTCATTTTATATTTAATTATTCGTATTTAGGGGTGTAGTACATGGATAACGTATTTGATTACGAAGATATTCAATTGATTCCTGCAAAAAGTATTGTTAAAAGCCGCTCAGAATGTGATACAAGTATAGCGTTCGGAGGTCATACCTTTAAGTTACCTGTCGTCCCGGCGAATATGCAAACGATCATTGATGAAAAAATCGCAATCTTCTTAGCTGAAAATGGTTATTTTTATATCATGCATCGCTTTCAACCGGAAAAAAGAACAGTATTTATTAAAGAAATGAAAGCACGGGGATTAATCGCGTCCATCAGTGTAGGGGTTAAGGAAGGTGAATACCAGTTTGTCCAAGATCTTGCTGATCAAAATCTTTCACCTGAGTTTATAACCATCGATATTGCGCATGGACATTCAAACGCAGTTATTGATATGATTCAGTATATTAAAAAACGATTACCTGCCAGTTTTGTCATTGCTGGAAATGTGGGAACACCAGAGGCAGTCAGAGAATTAGAAAACGCAGGTGCAGATGCCACAAAAGTTGGGATTGGACCTGGAAAAGTTTGTATAACAAAAATTAAAACTGGATTCGGTACTGGTGGATGGCAATTAGCTGCTCTCCGATGGTGTGCTAAAGCAGCAAGTAAACCAATCATAGCAGACGGAGGAATCCGAACTCATGGTGATATTGCAAAATCCGTTAGATTTGGGGCATCCATGGTCATGGTTGGTTCCCTTTTTGCAGGACATGAAGAATCTCCCGGAGAAACCGTTGAAAAAGACGGCAAGTGCTTTAAGGAATATTTCGGTTCCGCATCCGAGTTCCAAAAAGGGGAAAGAAAAAATGTGGAAGGAAAGAAAATGTTTGTGGAGCACAAAGGCTCTTTAAAGGATACATTGATAGAAATGGAGCAGGATCTTCAGTCTTCCATATCCTATGCTGGGGGAAATAAGTTGGATGCAATTCGCCACGTGGATTATGTGGTCGTAAAGAACTCCATTTTTAACGGAGATAAAGTGTATTAAAAAAAGAAAAGGTGCTCATACCAAGATAAATCCTGGTATTTTGGGCACCTTTTTTAATGTGTCATTTCTATAATCCTTTAACATGCTACTTACTTTTTTATTTTAAGTTAATAACTAACATGGTCCAGTCGACAGGACAGAACCCCACCCCACCTAACATTCTCCACAACAATCAATAGTTTGTTTTCCTCAGCGATTCCAACACTTTTTGAACCTCATACCCTTGATAAAAATCTATTATTTCAGCTGATTCTCCATTTATAGCATTCACAAGGTTTTGGATAAATTCATCCCAGAATGATTTATCCTTGCTTACAGGCAGTTCTTTATAGGCTTCCCCTACTTTTCCACCGTACAGTTTATCTAAATCTACTAATGCAAGTGTTCCTTTTGTTCCATAAATTGTCAAAGATATACTTTGTTCCTGTTCACCAGCAATTTGACTGATTCCGTTCACTAATACTGGTGTGCCATCCTCCAACTTCATCTGTGCAATAATACCTGTCTCACAGGCAGTTGGGTCTTCTGGTAGTTCCATTATACTTTCAATATCAGTTAATCTGCCAAATAACTGATGAATAAGCTGGATAAAATGACCTGCAACTTCAAAAACGAATCCACCTTGCTTCCTTGTTGCTATCCAATTGTTCTGTTGCCATTTCCTTGGCCATTGAGGAAAGCGCATCTCTAATTCCACTCTTCTCACTTTCCCTAAATATCCCTCTTCCATACGTTGAGATAAGGCTTTGATATTATTGATGTAACTAAGTGGATAGTGGACAGCATTCACAAGGCCAGTTATTTCTGCTTTTTTTACCATCTCCCCAGCTTCCTCCAACGAGTTAGCAAGGGGTTTTTCACATAATACATGTTTTCCACTGTCCAATATATCCATTACGATGGAATAATGTAGTGCAGGGGGAACTGCAACGTATACAAGATCGACATCTTGTTCCAGCAGTTCTTTATAGTTCGTTGTCCAATAAATTCCTCCTAAATCCTTGGCCTTCTTTTCCACTATATCTTGAGCAACGTCGCAAATAGCAGTAACTTTTGTGTGCCGATGCTCATTAAACACTTCTGTCATCCCCTTACCAATTGCCCCTACTCCGATTACCCCCACTTTTACTATTTTATTATCATTCATTACTTATCAATCTCCTTTATAATAATAAAAACAGACTAGATAATAGACTCTTAGTTCTTGTGCAATTCATCCAGTAGTTTTTGATTCCGTTTCTAACCTCTCGAACTAATTCTTCATTGCACAAAAGAATCCTCTTTATTTTTGCTCATTCTACCATTTATCTATTATCTTTTATTTCGGATAGTAAAAGCGCCAGAGATAGACAACATGACTGAAGGTACCAAAACTTATCATTTCCTTTTAAAACAAGCTTGGTTTCAGTTGGATCCAGGCTCTAGATATTCATTTTTTCACCAACAATTTAAACAGAACTCAAAGAGCGGGAAAGCCCACAACTTCAGGGGTGAGGGTGGAAGCGTCAGTATTTACTTTACAATGACAGTGGTGGATTTACTTCTGTTTTTAGACTTATCTTCTGCGTAGATACTGATACTTCTTCCTTTTATGTGTTTGAATGGAAATAGAGAATTTAAATAAAGCCCCCAAGTCATTACGACTTGAGGGCTTTGTAAATGTTATTCGATCACCGTTCCATTAACTTGAAGATTATCAATTCGGTTATTACCTGACGTGCTTGTTGCACCATCTAAATACACTCTTACAAAAACTGTTTCTTTATTATTCACCTCATTTGAGAGGGACAAAGTCTCTAATTGAAATGATGTATTTCTAGTAGCTGTATTCTCACCAAACTCAACCCAGTTTTCCCCATCTAAGGAGTACATCCATTGATGCTCATTAAAGCCTGTTCCTGTACCTCTTGTGGCGAAGGAAAGTTCAATCCCTTCCAGACCTAGCGTGGAAAATTCCAATTCCACATAGTTGTTGTTGTTAGCATTCCCAACTAAAGACAAGGACCCCCCGGCAGGATATCCCCCTAATGCATTTATGGTTGTTCCTGCGAATTCACTGATACTCGTGAAGTTTGTTCTGAGTAACGCAAGTCCTTCATCTGCTTCCAAATCTTGACCACTGGTGAGTATGTTAGAAAATCCATTTGTATTAAACGCCCAATAACCAATTAGTGGCTCTACTACTACAGGTGGTGATGTACTTTCCCCCACAACCGTTAATTCAAACGTCTTTGTTACGGATACAGAACCTTTTGTCACTACAGCTGTCAAAATAACTACAGTGTCTAATTCTTGCTGTGTCACAACACCGCTGTCGGAAATAACTGCATTATTACTGGAAGACCAGCTAATGCTTGAACCGTTTATCCCAGTGTCAGGAAGTAAAACATCTTGTGTTACATTTGTATTATCGTCAGACCCTTGATAGACGATTTCTAGATTTCGGCTATCCAATTCTGCAGCTAATTCATCAGAGAGAGGTGTAGGATTACCAGTGATCACAATGTCATCAATTCTACTAGTTCCACCAGATCCAACCGTACCGCCATTGATGCTTGTATTGGATGTCATTAACCAGCGAACATAAACATTCTCTTGGTTCTCTGTTTCGGTAGGCAGTTCAAGATCTGTAATTACAGCAGAGTTCCAATTGTTAGCAACTGTAATTTCTTGACCTATCTCAACCCAATTTACTCCATCGAGACTGTATTGAAGTTGGAAATCTCTTGGTCCAGTATTGGAACCCATTTGTCTAGAGGAGAGTTTAATATTTTTAAAGCCTAGTGTTTCAAAGTCTATTACATAGTATTTCGCGTCTGCCCCGTCATGCCAACCATTTGTATTCAAAGCAAATGTGCCACTACCCCCTGTTCCTTGCGGGTATGTGGGGTTAACTGTAGATTCCCTTGAAATGGACCGGGTAGCATTCGCTGGAAGGCCTCCATCTGCAACTTCAGACTGATCTTCAAAATCCCATCTTACAATGTTAATAATCGGTTCTAGAACCGTCACTTCTAAAGTGAGAACGTCTACTGCACCATCGTTTGAAAGCGTTCCTGTTAACGTAACGGTCGATTGTTCCTCCAGGGATTTATTAATCACACCATCGTGACTTATCACATCTGGATCACTGCTTTCCCAGTCGACTTCTGAACCAAACAGCCCCGTAGCAGGTAATGTCATATCATCCACTAGTCTTGTAATATTATGATTTGCCAGTACATTCAATTTGACATAATTCTTATCTACAAATGCAAGCTCTGCACCTGTAAGTTCTTTCTTTGTATATCCTAAATGAATTGCTTCCTCTTCTGAAAAGAAAACTCTGTTTTCAGACGGAATAATTGCATATTGATCAGGTAAGACATATTCTCTCGTTTCAAAATCCCCAACATAACGTGCTAATCCTGCATCTCCCCGTTCTCTGGCACGGAATACAAACGGTGCCTCCAATAGAGGGTCTTCTGGATTCCAGATCCCGCGCTCATTTTCCCGTGCTTCTTTCGCGGCAGCAGCATATTCTGCTACTTTTTCATCTTCGAATGGATAAATAAAGTATGTTGGTGCTTGTCCTTGTCGAACCATTTCCAAATTTGTATTTACACCATCTAGAGTTATCACTTCAGCAAGAAGTCGGCCATACGTATCCAATGGTTCTTCGCCGAGACGGACAATGACACGGTCTCCGTCGCTCAAATAATTTTTCAAATATTCACCTGCACGAATGCCTTGATCCATTTGGTGCTGGTCTAAATCATTCCGCACAGCATGATATGTTTCTGCCGTATCCATGTTGAGAAAACGGACATTAGTGGCACCAAATACCGGTTCCACAATACGAATCGTATCCCCGTCCACAACCCGTTCAACCGTCACTTCGAACTCACGATCTCTCGTTGTTGGTTTATCCTTCTGCTCTTCTGAAAGCACAATATCATTCTGTTTTCGAGGTAACAGTTGGTACATATCTTGATATTTACTTAAGATGCCTGTATTCACAAACCAGTTATCCGGTTCAAAGTTTTCTAAAACGATCCCTGTGGTTTCCCATACCCGAAGCACCATTGTGTTAAAATCCTCATCAACAGCGGAAATGTTGGCACCTCCGTTAAAGTATGTGGGTACCGTCTGGAAAAATCCTTCAAATGTAATTAATTGACCTTGGAGCGCTTCTGCCACTTCTGTATCCATAAGATCATTAATTGTAACTTCTATTGGTATAATCGTTTTATTAGTTCCTAAAACGGTTATATTATCAACAGTAAGTTGTGTAACACCATTATAATCCCCCACACTTCCAGTAACTTCTATGTAGTCCCCTTCGTTTAGATCTGGAAAAATTTGAGGGTTGAAGTTGAATAATTGGATTCCTCCAGTAGGATCTTGAATATAAACATTCAAATTACCAGCTTGGAGTTGATAGTTGTCCACATTGACAATTCCCTTGACAGTTACCGTTTCTCCCATTTTTGTACGAGATTCACTGATGCTTGATTCCGGATCATAGACAAACACCTGAACGTCAACGGATTTTTCACTTCTTCCCCTGGATCCTGTTGCCGTCACATTGACAATACCTGTTTCGGTTCCGGATGCTTGTACAACACCGTCTTTTGAAACCGTTGCAATGGCAGTATCCTCACTGGACCAATCAACCTTTGTATTTGTCTTATTATTGGAATAGGTTACTTCTGCTTCGAGCTGAGCCGATTCCCCCAGCGCTATACCAAGTTCCTGTGGAGTGACAACCACATCCCTAACTTGATTGGCGGCGTTGTTTTTTGCTTGATCTGGGACATGATTAGGTAAAGCATAGGCCATGTTACCGAATGATGAGAAAAATAAAGTGAAAATTAGCAGTAATGAGAATAATTTCTTGCTTTTTACTGTTCCTTTCATTTGTTAACCTCCATTAACATGTATTTGAAACTAGTAAAAGGATAGCACGACCTCATTCGGTTTTTAAAGTTAAGTTTTAATTGATAATGTAAATCAGGTCTCTAAATTCCCGAATTTTCGAATGTTATGTTAGAAAACCATCCACAATATTAGGAAACTACCGAAAAAACAGTACTTTTATTCCGCACCTAAATAACTATATATTGGAAAAAACAAGGAGTTGTTTCCCAATAACAGGAATCTATTAGTCTTTATTTCTTATTTTTTCGTTTTACGTTTATAGGGTCAACAATTCCCCAAAATTAATAAAATCTTAACATTAACGAATATACCCATAAGCTCAATGGTCTTGTACAAACACTTACCTTATATAATTTTAGGAGGCTCAAAAATCCTATAAGAAAGGTAAAATGTTTCCTTTACTTTTTTCATTTCAAGGAACAGTATTCTATTTAATTGTTTCATGTTAAAATAGATTAGTATATTAGAAAAATGGAGGCGTAAGATGGGAAAAAGATTATTATTTTTTATTCTAACAAATATTCTAGTAATGACGACAATCATGATCGTTTGGTCCTTAATTACAATGTACACAGGGGTCGGATCTCAATTTGACATTGGTGGCCCTGGATTAGGAATTGACCTGGTTGCCTTAGGTGTATTCAGTATTATTGTCGGTTTCTCGGGGGCTTTTATCTCCCTGGCTATGTCCCGATGGATTGCCAAAAAAATGATGAAGGTAAAAGTACTTGATCCAAATAAACCATTAACTGGTCAGGAACGTCGTGTGGTGGAAAAAGTACACCGTCTTTCCCGTGCTGCTGGTTTATCACACATGCCTGAGGTTGGGATATATCATTCTCCTGAAGTCAACGCCTTTGCAACTGGTCCTTCTAAAAAGCGGTCCCTCGTTGCTGTTTCAGCTGGACTATTAAACTCAATGGATGATGATGCCGTAGAAGGCGTTATTGCACATGAAGTTGCCCATGTGGCAAATGGTGATATGGTTACAATGACACTATTACAAGGTGTTGTGAATACATTCGTTGTCTTTTTTGCTAGAATTGCTGCCATTCTTGTATCAAGATTAGTCCGTTCCGAAATGCAGATGATTGTTCGTTTTGCCGCTATCATTATCTTCCAAATTTTATTCTCTATCCTTGGAAGTATCGTAGTCATGGCTTACTCGCGCCATCGGGAGTTTCATGCAGACCGTGGAGGTGCGGATTTAGCAGGACGCGACAAAATGGCACATGCTCTTCGTTCGTTAAAAACACATGTTAACCGTGCAAGTGTTTCCGGCGACCGTACTGATGATGCTGCCATTCAAACAATGAAGATTAGTGGAAAAGGCGGTATCTCAAAGCTTTTTTCATCCCATCCTGATTTAGATGAGCGCATTGCGAGACTGGAGCAGAGATAAGTAAGAAAAGCACAAAAACTGCCTTTTGAAGGGCAGTTTTTGTGCTTTACGTTGTGCAAGATTAATTAATTTTTTTAGTTAACTCATTATTTCCTGCAAGATTAAATCTTCCTGAATAAGCTAACACGTCTCTCCCACTTTAGTACTTGATTACTCTACTAACTCGAAGATTTTTAAGAAGAATCCCCAGTTATGTGTTCTAAAACTAGAGAAACTTCTATTCACCCTTTTAATCCTTTTTCCGTAAGACGTATACCTTAATTAGTTTATTGAATTTTCAGAACATATAGAATATAATACGTTATAACCTGCAATCTCATCTTTTAAGACCACATCTATACCTGCAACTATAAACAATTATGGAAGCGCTATCAAAAATAGGGAGGTAAAGTTATGGGAGTAAATAATTCACAGCTAAATAAAGAAAGAAAACCTTTCCAACAAGAAACCCCAGGTCACATGGAAATGTTGAATTATGGCCTAGGTTTTTTTGGGATTATCTTGATTTGGACAATGGTAGGTACGTTCTTGACATTTTATTATACAGATTTCGCTGGAATCTCTGCGGGAGTTGTGGGAACGCTCATGCTTGTTGCACGCCTTTTAGATGGAATAACGGATATTGGGATGGGATCTGTTGTTGATCGAACGAAAACAAAACACGGAAGAGCGCGTCCGTGGATCCTTTGGATGGGTCTTCCATTTGCAATTTCTGGAATACTCCTATTTGCAGTTCCGGATATTAGTATGACTGGAAAGATAATTTATGCCTATGTAACTTATATTTTTCTAATCCTTACCTATACTGCCATTTCTATACCTTATAAAACTCTTCTCGGTCTGATGACGCAGGACCAAAAGGGCAGATCTATGATAAACATTTACACTGGTGTATTTACCATGTTAAGTACCATTTTAGTAATGACTTTAGCAGAACCGATAGCCAGTGCCATTGGTGGCAGTTTTGGATGGACTGCTGTTTCCATCGGTATTGCATCGATCATCATAATTACTTGCGCTACTTCTTTTCGTTCCACAAAAGAAAGAGTCGATGTCGTTACTGATAAACCTAAAGAAAGAGTTCCTTTTAAAACAGAATTTAAAGCACTATTAACAAATAAATATTGGGTTATTATTACAATCTATTGTGTTATAGCATACACCCTAAACGCTTTATTATCTGGTGCTGGAATATATTATGCTACCTATGTTTTAGGAAACAGCAGTTATTTTTCTTTATTTGCACTCACTTTATTTGTCCCTACCATAATCTGCTTCTTTTTTGTAGGAAAGCTCGTCGGAAAATATGGCAAACGAAATATTGCACTTTATGTATCATTAGTAGCCATAATCGGTCCCCTTGTTAAGCTCATTGACCCTACAAATCTAACCATTTATTTATTGGGGAATGTCATTCAAGGCTTTGGACTTATACCTATTATTACGTTTTTATATGCCATGATTAATGATACAACGGAATATGGTCAATGGAAATCTGGATTCCGAACAGCAGGCCTCGTTAATAGTGCAGCAAGTTTCGGGATGAAAGTGGGTACAGGCATCGGAGGAGCACTCATTGGTTGGCTTTTAGCATTTGGAGGTTACGTAGGTAGCCTTGCAGAACAAGCTGCCTCTGCTTCCCAGATGATTATGGTGCTAAACATTCATCTTCCTTTACTTCTAACTGTCCTTCAAGCCATTCTTCTATGGATGTATAAATTAGATAAACAATACCCAACTATCCTAGCAGAACTACAACAGAAGGCTTAAACTTTAATTAAAACTGGAACCTATCTAAAGGGAAGGTTCCAGTTTCCATTTATGTGATAGGAGTTGGTTAAAATAATATTAATTATCATTCTCCAATAGTTCCACCATCACCTTTAGTTCTTTAAACGTATCCATATAAGCATATCTTCCGCCTGTATATTCACCCTTTTGTGTTAATGCCATTCCATTCAATTCAAGCAGTTTAACCTTCTCTTCCATACCTTTAATGAAGAAAGCAATGTGGTGAGGTCCTTCACCATGTTCATTTAGATGTTCTCTCCATGTACTCGGGTGCTCATCCGGTTCAATTAACTCCAACTGCAGTGACCCCATATCAAAAAATGCCAGTTTTGCCCGCGCCTCCGTCGGTTCACTTTTATATTCTGTTTTCGCCTTGTCAACTGCATCTGTTAAACTCCACTCAGGTTTCATCATCCCGAAAAACTCAGCATAAACTTGTGATGTTTTTTCAATATCATGAACTAAAATTCCAATTTGAGCAATAACATTATTACCTAATAGATTCTTATCCATTTTTTTGCCCCTTTTTATTCGTTTTTTGATTGCTTATAATAGTTATCTTAAAATAATTCATTACCTGATCATTAAATTCGACAATTGGAAAGCGCTTTCCTTGTTTTACTCAAAAAAAAAGGAACAACGTTAGATACTTGAATTACCCACCACTCAACCGCTCTTGCAAGCTGTTCTAAGTAGATGAGACTTCGGAAAACGATAAAGTATCAAAAGATAACGCGGTTCCATGATAGATCATAACTTATGATGACCTCTCCCCTAACCACTCCTCCAAAAAGCTTGGAATTTTTCCCTTTAAGGCGAGAGTTACATGACCACCTTTAACCCGTTTATACAATTTATCTTTGCTGGAAACTAAAGGAATAATTGATTTTGTTAATTCTTCTGGAACAATTTTATCATCTGTTGTGGAAACTACTAGAAGATTGGAACTAATGTTCTTTAAATCCGCTAACTTTCCATCTATAATTAGTTTATTTTTGATCAATTTATTATCTATACCCAAATCGGTAATCAATTGTTTTAGAGTTGCACCAGCAAAGGGAATATGACTTTTCAACCAACGGTTAAATAACTTCCATTTTTTTATATACTCTTCGTCATCTGCCCTTTTTATGAGAGATATATAGGAGCTATAGGTGATAGGGGCTATTGTAAGACGTAACACGTGCTCCACAATCTTCGGAGGTATGATGCCATACTCATCAATAACGGAATCCAGTGAAAATTCGCCAGACCTTAATGCTTTCTCCCATTCAGAAGGAATAGGTGTTTGTCCAAAATCCAGTGGTGGAGCAAATAAAACAATGTTTTTTATTGGTGTCTTTGTGATAGTGGCATAAATGGTTGCCAGTGTACCACCCAGACAGTAGCCAACAAGAGTTACTTCCTCAGCACCGGAATGATAGAGGCTTCTTTTTACTCCTTTTTCAATATACTTCACAATATAATCATCTAGAGACGTGTCACTATCTTCTAATCCAGGTATCCCAAAATCTAGCAAATACACATCGTACCCAAGTTCAACAAATGCCTCAATCATACTCATTCCAGGTGCTAAATCAAGAATATAAGATTGATTTATTAAAGAGTAAACAAGAAAAAGCGGAGTTTTGAACTTTTTCTGTTTGGCTGGATAGTAACATAGTCTTGCTTTGTTTTTCTTCCAAATGATTTCGTTCTCTGTTAGACCAGTTGGCGGCATTGGAGTTGTTAATTTTGATTGAATTACCTCCCACTTACTATTAGATTTTCCACCTGTAGCCACGTCCCTCCCCCCTCCTGACTAATGTGCTTAATGTCTCTTTTATCTCCTCTTCACTTAATTTATTGAAAAGTAATTTGTGTTTGATCTTTTCCCTATTTCGTCTAAGTTCCATGTTAGTATTCTCAGTGTTCTTTGTATGATCCCCTTCCAGCAACTCTTCCTTTTCTTCATAGTCGGATCCCCTATTAAATTCCTTTGTTAAGATTAATAATTTTTCTTCTAAATTATCTATTTTCTCTTCTATTTGAACAGCCAATTTGGCCACATTAGCCACGTCATTTTTCGTTGGCAAGTTTAATTGAAAGGCTAAAAGATCGATATACTCCCTTATCAATTTCACAAATTTAGTATGTCTTTGGATTCCTTTATTTGTAACCTCCAAAACCTTCTCGTTATTTAACCATTCTTTAATATTTTGATTGATATAGTCTTCCGAATTTATTCCAAGTAATGTTAATTTTTCACTCATTCCACGATTCTTTTTGTTCATCCTCCAGTTCTCCCTTCTATAATCATTCCATCTTCCAATCCATTGCTTTACTATATTTATATACATTTGAAATCCATCCGTTCGAAAAATGATATCTTCGCCTTTCATATGTTGAAAGATTCTTAGGTTAAACAAATCAATTAAAATCCCCATTTCACGGCTATTTCCACGCCTGTCCCATGCAGTTTCTTTATCACACCATAAGATAGTGGCAGAAAAACTTCTTTTAAGTCAATTAACATAATTGATTCGAGGTTTAAAAGGTGGGAATTCCAATGTCAATGAAGAAAACAGAAAAACTAGGGCCAAAGGGAAATCTCATTTCTGGTCATTTAAAAGACTTCCAAAGAGATCCCCTTCAATTTATGCAAAAGTTAGCAGAAGACTATGGAGAGATTGCACGGTTCAAGTTTGGTCCATTTCAAGACGTCTATTTAATCTCCAATCCAGAATTGATTAAACAAGTACTTGTTACTAAACAAAAGAATTTCGTTAAGTCGAGAGATTTGACCATTTTAAAACCGATCATTGGTGAAGGACTTCTAACAAGCGAAAAAGGACATCATCTAAAACAGCGAAGACTTATTCAACCACATTTTAAAAGGGAACACATACGCTCCTATGGCGAAGATATGATTAAAACGACCGAAGAATATATGAAGAGTTGGAAAGAGAAGGAAGAAAGAGTCTTATCAAAAGACATGATGAATATCACTCTAGGCATTATTTCGAAAACGATGTTCAACATGAATTTGGAGGAAGGTTACGATGTTATAGGCCCACCAATAGAAACGGTTATGAAGCTCGCTGTAAAAAGAATGAGGTCATTAGCACAACTTCCCCTTTGGATCCCAACAAAAACGAATCGTAATTATAAAAGGGCAATTGACGAACTTGACCATGTTCTCTTTTCCATTATAGAGAACCGTCGTTCGCATAAAGGAAAATCTGAAGATTTACTAGGTGTTTTAATGGATGCAAAAGATGATAGTAACGGAGAAGTAATGTCAAATCAACAACTGCGGGATGAACTCATGACCATATTCCTGGCAGGCCATGAAACGACAGCAAATGCATTGTCATGGACATTTTATTTATTGGCGCAACATCCGGAAGTGGAGAAAAAATTACACAGGGAAATTGACAGTGTCATCGGGAGTAACCCTTTATCCCCTAACCATTACAAGGAATTAACGTACGCTCAAAACATTATTTCAGAGGCTCTTCGTCTTTATCCACCAGCATATGTTATAGGACGCCAAGTGGACAAAACCGTAAACATAGGGGGAATTCAATTAAATAAGGGAGATATGACTTTAATTAGTCAATATGTCATGCATCGAAGAAGGGAATATTTCGACCAACCTGATAACTTTATTCCGGAAAGATTTGAAAACCAATTTACAGATACACTTCCCCCATATACGTATTTCCCATTTGGAGGGGGACCAAGGGTTTGTATTGGAAACCATTTCGCCCTAATGGAAGCCGTACTGGTACTAGTTTGTATTGCACGCCATTTCAAAATAAAACTGACACCATCAAACCAGACAATTAAAGCGCAACCTCTCATAACCCTAAGGCCAAAAGGGGGGATAAACGTAATACTTGAAAAAAGAAGTTAATTCATCTTAGATGGAAGTTATAGAGGTACAATCCCTCTTAATACTTTTCTCTCACTTTAAAGTATGCTCCTAATATTTGAGTAAGATAATCGTGGGGAGTTGTTTCAACCTGCCCATATCCCTTAAGAGTATAGAGATGGGTAGCATTAGGCAACTCCCTGTTCAGCTGCTTCCTCAACTTTATTCCTGCGTCATCTTCATCCACGAGGATGTAGACATCCAAAAATTCAATAGGTAAAATCATAGTCTCCAGTTTTTCATCGCTTAACGGACCGTTCGTACAAATTATCTCCACATGCTCATCTAGAACTTCCTTTACCCGTTTACGATCATTTAATCCTTCCACAATCAACACTTTTTCCACCATAAACCTCAACCTCAGTATCACAAGTAATAAGGAAGAAAATCACTCCACGATCTATCTGTTAAAAATGGAGTTCGATGAATTAATTATACCGGTTTATCACTACTTAGTTCAATCGGTGTAGACCTTCATCCCAGTACTTTTGGAAACTTGACAGTTTTCATAAAAAATAATCACTAATAATATACTTAAATTTCCCGTGATTGACCCTTTCCTAAATTAATCAAACCTTAATGTCTATCATGCCTTCTCCTTTGCAAACTCAGGTTGTTCTCTTGGCAAAAAGAGAGCAACGATTAAACAGAGGCTGGCTAACATCGCCAATATAATAAAAACAGAATGAAGTCCTGTGGAGAGAAGTTCCGGAGCAACTTCTGTTCCATTGTTGGTATGTCCACTAATGTGCTGATTCAAAACGGTTCCCAATACTGTGATTCCAAGGGCTTGACCCAACGTCCTTATAAAGGCATTGGCAGATGCTGCAGTACCACGATTATTCCAATCTACAGAAGATTGGACAATGACAGTATATACGGTCATAGACAATCCAAAGCCTAATCCAATAAAAAACATAATCATAACTAAAACTACATTAGATGTTTCAGGTGAAATAAAACTGAGGAAATAGGTGCCGAGTGCAATAAGAGAAACTCCTGTCAACGTCAGAGGTTTTGTCCCCATTCGAACGATTAGTTGTCCACTAATATATGAACCTAACGGCCAACCAATCGACATTGGAATTAACGTTAAGCCAGATGCTGTTGCTGCCATCAGAAGGACCCCCTGTACCCAAAGTGGCAAATAAGCAGTCAGTCCAATAAGAATGGATCCCATTAATAATCCACATCCATTTGCGATTAACAGATGTCGGTTTTTAAATAAGTGGAATGGCACCATGGGGTCTGGTACTTTAAATTGAATTACGATAAACAGACCTATAAAGATCGTAGAGATTCCCAACAGGATAAACATCAACGTGTCATTCCATGCAATTTCATTCCCCCCCGATAAGAGGGCGTACAGTAATGTCCCCATCCCTATTATGAAAGTGAATGCTCCTGCATAATCAATTGATCTCTTGCGCTTTTCAATTGTTTCTTCAAGATACTTGCCTATTAGAAACAATGAAACTAGACCAAATGGAATATTAATATAAAAAATCCAGTGCCAGGTCATAAAATCCACAAAAAAGCCGCCCACCAAGGGACCACAAATGCCCGCTATTCCCCAAATGGAACCTATAATGGCTTGGACCTTTGCCCTCTGCTCATAGGAAAACACATCTCCTACAATCGTAAAAGTCATTGGCAATAAGGCTCCTGCTCCAATTCCCTGCACAGCGCGAAACAGAATGAGCTGTTCCATGGATTGAGATAGACCACATAAGGCAGATCCAAGTAAGAAAAGTATAGCCCCTGTAAAAAATATCTTCTTTCTTCCAAATATATCTGCCAGTTTTCCAAATATAGGAGTCATTACAGCATAAGTCAACAAGTAAATTGCAAATACCCAACTGATGAGATCCAGTCCTCCTAGATCACGTGTGATCACAGGCATCGCCGTACTGATAACTGTTACTTCAATCGCTGCCAAAAAAGTAGCAATAAGTAAAGCAATAATAATATTCCATTGATAACGAGTCATGTATCTATTTCTCCTTAATTAAATGCCTTTAATGTCCATATTACCATAAATTACTCTTAGTCAAGTGACATTGTCTACTTTCCTGTAAACTCTTGACTTTTTCCCCATCAAATGGACACAATAAACATCATAAAGAAGATATTAAAAAGAATACACATTCATTAAAAAATGAGGTTATACAGATGACAATCGATAGTTTTCACCAATTCCCACTTAGTAATGAGATTCAACTTGCGCTAACTGAACTTCAATATATCAAACCCACAGAAGTACAACGGAAAGTTATTCCACATGCATTAAGGAGACGGGACCTTATCGTTAAATCACAAACAGGGAGTGGTAAGACTGCTTCCTTTGCTATCCCTTTATGTGAGCAAGTGAATTGGGAAGAAAATCGACCTCAGGCATTAATTTTAACTCCAACACGGGAACTTGCTGTCCAGGTAAAAGAAGATATAAGCAATATTGGAAGATTTAAAAGAATTAAAGGAATCGCTATCTTTGGAAAACAACCTTTTCATAAACAGAAATTAGAATTAAAGCAAAAAAATCACATTGTTGTGGGGACACCGGGAAGATTATTAGATCACATTCAAAAAGGTACTCTACCTATTGATAAACTAGAATACTTAATTATCGATGAGGCAGATGAAATGTTGAATATGGGATTTATTGATCAAGTGAAAGACATTATTGAAGCTTTGCCAAAGGAAAGAATCACTTCCATATTCTCTGCAACTATTACGGAAGAAGTGGAGGAACTTAGTCAAAAATATATGGATCATCCCTTAAAAATTGAGATTACCAGAGCAGAGCAAGAATCAAGTGGGATCACACATTACTTTTATGAAGTAGAGGAAGAGTTTAAATACCAACTATTAAAAGAGGTTCTAATCATCGAAAATCCCGATTCTTGTATTATTTTTTGTGGGACACAACAAAATGTTGATCAATTATACGAATTGTTAATAAAGCAAAGTTTTTCATGTGATAAATTGCATGGTGGACTCCCTCAAGAAACGCGCTTTTCTGTAATGAATAACTTCAAGCGTGGGAAGTACCGCTATCTTATTGCAACTGATTTGGCTTCTAGAGGGATAGATGTGGAAAAAATAAATCTCGTCATTCATTATGATATTCCTTTCAAAGAAGAAACATATGTTCATCGGACAGGAAGAACTGGACGGGCAGGGGAAAGTGGAAATGCCATATCATTTATCACTTCCAAAGAAAAAAAATATCTAACAGATTTGGAGAGTTTTTTGGGATTTTCAATAGTAAAACGAGATCGTCCTTCCAAAGAAATGATAGAGCAAAGTATGGCAGCATTTAAAGCCAAAAAGCATGCTCCTCCCATTATTAAGAAGGACAAAAGTGATAATCTAAATAAAAATATTATGAGGTTATTTTTTAATGGAGGAAAGAGAAAAAAGCTGAGGGCCGTTGATTTTGTCGGAACCATATCCAGTTTGCCAGGAATCTCTGCTGATGATATTGGTATCATCACGATTCAGGAAACGTCCACGTTTGTGGAGATTCTTAATGGTAAAGGGGATTTTGTTTTAAAGGAAATGAAAAACAAAACAATAAAAGGGAAACAATTGAAAGTTCACCAAGCAAGGATATAAGAAAAGCGCAAGCCTCTATGTGTCTTCCTCTACTCGTATTTAAAAGAAGTGGATCCATCGGGCAAAGCGCCACGTCCTGTGGCATGCCCGATATTAGGACCTCCTGTCCGTCCATCGGGCAAAGCGCCACGTCCTGTGGCATGCCCGATATTAGGACCTCCTGTCCGTCTACACAACTGGAAACTATCTCAAGGGCAGCATCTCTCGCGTGCTGTCACTGAAGTAAACGCTCGTCGCTGAAGATAGAAAAAGATAATTAAACTTATCTCATCTCATAAAAGACAAAGTGCCTGCCATCCTGACAGGCACTTCCGTATTTTATTTATTAGAAACCATTTTCTCACTTAAGTAATCGGAAGAAGTCGAAGTGGATTGTTTTACTTTCACCACTTCCATTGTTTGAATTAGGTTAGTTTCTTCTAGTTTTATATTTCTTTTTAAAATTGATTCATACGTATAGAGTAAAGAACGTATGGCAATCTCTCTGTTATATTTTTGCAGTACAAAAGCAGCAGCATTTTTTGATAGTTTAGTTAAAAGTTTTTCATCTTCGAGGATAAGCCGGGCATTACTTAAATACTCTTCCCTCTTATTGCAGATAACTGCTTCTTTACCATGGTTAAATCCAATGTTACTGTTTGTTTCTTTACTTAATAGAATTGGCGCCCCAATTTTAGCAGCACTAAGTACGTGATGTAACATTCCTGTTCCATATGTAAAAGGAGCTATCAAAATTTCTCCATTACTTAAATATGGGGTGATATCTTCCACATAACCAGTGATCGTCACACCGTCTGTCTCTCCTAGTTTCTCCACTTCAATAGGAGGTTCCCCGCCAATTATAAAACACTGTAAATCTTGAAACTCATTCTTCAATGGAAGAAACATATCTTCCACAACCATTTTTGCAGCTTCAATAGCATGTTTTTCTTTAAGACTACCGTAAAAGACAAGTGCCTTACGTGAATGTATCACATTGTTGCCCTTCGAAATTGCAAAATCAAATATATTGGAAACGACATTAATTCTATGGAGACGTTGACGATCCCTTAATGACTGAGCAATTCCAATTGGATATTTCTTCTGTAGTTTAGTTTCATAGCGTTTTGTCCGACGCAATTTATCCAATAAGATAATCTTTTTAAACGAATGTCCGCAAGAGTCTAATTCTTTATTAATACTCCAGCATTCCCCTTCCACATAATCAATGACAATTGGAGGCAGTCCCTCTGTCTTTCTAATATTATGCACTAGTTTACTTTGAATCTGTATTAGATCATAAGACTCAGACTCCACGACCTCATTCAACATGGTTCGTAATTCCGGTGCTGAAAATCTAGCTGCAGTAACAGGAAGCCCTTTTAGTAAACTGAAGATAAAATGGAATTTCTGTCCACTTCTATTTTGTGCTTTAATATTTTTCTGATTGAAAGATTTTTGAATGACATCAGTTCCAGGTAAAAAATAGATAAAATTCTCGTGAAAGAAAATGCAATCCACATGAACACCTGTTTCTATTAAACTCTTAATTTGATAATATGCACGTACTTGTTCATTTTCTGCTTGCACAAACGGGACCTGCTCCGATACATATAATATTCTCATTAGGAAAAACTCCTTCAAATAGTTTTCATCTAACTCTATTATCCTTTATATCGCACATTTTGTCTCTATATATTATTAAACATAGTTTTTTTACCTAAATCAAGCTATTTTGTCGAATTAAATGTAGTTCTTTATCCTCATTTTTGTTATATATAGAGAACAAAACACTTACATAAAAAACCAATAGGGAAAAATCCCTATTGGTTTTTTACCAAATTTTTTTCCATATTACAGTCCAAACCAATTAAGTAATATACGGTTTCCAACAGCCACAATGAAAAAGGCGATCGCCAGAAACGGGTAGCCTATCTTTAATAGAGCTAGGGTAGCAAGACCATAAATCACCACTTCCAGTACAAAATGGTTCCAACCCTCCAATAAATACGGAGCAGCGGGTGCCCCAAATAAACCCCAAACTACAATTAATACTACAGGTGCTCCAATACCTAAAAGCAGTTTAATTAATTGATTACTGTTGCTCTGAAATCCCCATACACATAATATGATTATTGAAAAAACTTCCAGAAGAAAACGTAGTCCCATTAGCCCCAATGACATCATAGCTTTTCACTCCTTTTTTCCGATCAAATAATTACCTTTTTTAGACGTTAATACGTAAATAGTAGTTTCATATGTTTCAGACTTGGTTATTCATGAAGTCTTTCCATAAATCTTCTATTTATTAAGAATAAATAGAGTTAAAAGAGTATATAAATCTACTATACTACTTGGACGGAACAAGAAAAAAATAATGAATCTTAAGGGAGATTAATGCGATGGAAGAAAAAAAACAATTAAATTATTTTCAATATTCCTTTTTATTAATTAAAAATCCAGATGAGATTATCACAAAAGACTATAAAGGATTTCATAAATATGGTTTTTTCAATATGATCATTCTTATTCTTGCCATCTTTTCAAACAAACTCTTGGAAGGTCTTGATTATGCCAATGAAGATCCCTGGTACCTGCGGGAGTTATATGAAAGTATTACTTTAACAGTTTCTATTGCCATTCCATTAGGGGGAATAATGCTTCTTATGAATTGGGTAGCGACGAAAGTAATTGATAGGCGAAGTTTGGCTTATTATTCTGAGAAGTTAGGTTCTGTAATGTTCTATCCAATGATCTTCTATTTCATCACCATCATTTTACAGCTTTACAATGTTTCCTTTTATCCATTATTTAGTTCTTTGGCAATGTCCTTTTTGTATATTGGACTCTTTCTCGTTTCCTATTTGTTTGCGGCAAGGGATAATTTTAAAATATCTGCACTGTTTGTTGTTGGATTCTACTTTATTTCAAAAATAATCAATCTTGTCATCTGATTACTATAATGTCATATGTATTCTCTGTCATTGAACTAATTTTAAAAAAGAGTTATTCTAATGACTAGACTACTTTTTCACGGTTGGTGATCGGACATTAAGAGGCAAATAAGAAAGATAAAATATCTAATCATTAGATTACTTAGAATAAAAGATAAAGCGCACAGTGTTGCCCGAGGTTTTACAATAGGGGCATTAATGAATTTTGTACCAACCTTTGGATTTGGCCCCTTTTTATCTACCGTCAGTCCTAAAGTGGTTAGGGGAAATGCAATTGCCGGGTTCATCGGCGGCCTCTCATTCCTTTGGGCCTTTCCCATTCTGTTTCTCTTCAATATTAAAGTTGGTGAAAAATTGCTCCCAATTGAAATTGCAGAAACCATTGAAGAAGTGGTGGAAGAAGCAGGTGAAGTAGATTCAGAAGTGGTGGCAGAGGTTGTCATTGAAGCCGGTTTAGTACTTGGACAGGCTTTTTTTGTAGGAATGGTCGTAAACATGATCCTTTTTGGAGTCGTTTGTTATTTTCTGATCTATACCATTATAAAAAAATATCGTCGTGAAGTATTAAGATTTGTTCACAAAAAATGGAAAATCTGATTATATCATACGAAGGTATAATATACCCCTTTAAAATGTTCTGGTATATTTAGTGAGAGCTGAATAACTTTTCAAATGGGGTGAGGAAATCATGAAAGTAGCAGTTAGAATTCTGTTTCTTCTTATGTTTTTGCTTGTTTTTTCAGGCTGTGAAATAGAAATTAATGTTAACGGTCCAAATGACCAGGGAACTGAGGAACAGGGAACTGAGGATGACGGAAATGACAATGGTGTAGATGACAGTACAAATGATGATGGAACAGATACCAATGGTGATGAAAATGGAATAGACGATGATGGTACAGATGGAAGTGACTCTGGAGATGATCCAAGCGATACCAATGGTGACGCTAATGATAATGGTACCTCCAGTAATGACGATGAACCTTTTGAAGGAATTTCAGTAAAATCTTATTTACCAATGGAAGTTGGGTATGTTCATAATGTTGGTGGAAATGTTCCCGATGGCTTTGGAGAATATGTGGAAGTGATTGGAGCTCAAAATGACTACTTTTTGGCTGTTGGAGGATCCACAGCCATGGGATTCTACCGTCTCTATCAAGTTAATGATCAAGAAGCGGTAATCTTATTCGAAGCTAATGAAGAACATGCTGAGTATCAAGATATTGAAGCTTACGTCTCAGGTGGAAATATGGATGAAGCAATAACTTATGCTATTGATAACTCCAACATGAATTTTGTTTTAATAAAAGGTCCTATTGAACCAGGAACAACATGGGATGATGCGGTTATAATGGATACCCATGTCGTTGCCCTCCAGACTGATGATACCAGTGTAGATGCTCTCTTAGTCCAATATGATGACAGGGAAGAAAACAGGTATTTTGAAGAGGGTGTCGGTTTAGTCGGTATCGTTCACTATTCTCAAGATGTGCAAGACTTGTTTGGTGAGGCCGTCTATGCGAAAAATATAGTGGATTAATTTAATGAATCAAGGTATGGATTAAGATAACAGATCGAAGCTAATTGAAGAGGCTGGGACATAACTAAAGTGTTTAATTGAAAATCCGAACAATACACAACGATAGCGAAGTATATTTCCATAGCTAATGATTGGATCAATTATCAGTTCGTTCGGATTTTTCATTGATTAAAACACTTTTGTCCCAGCCTCTTTTTAATAACCCATTTATAATGAAAGTAAGGTGTTTACTTGTCAGGTGCAAAACGTCAAATCGCAGACAAATTCACACGATAAATCACACATCTTTCGTAACTAAATTCACATTGTAATTCCCATATTAAAAAGGCATGAAGTTCTTCGTGCCTTTGTTTTCATATTTGCTTATTTCACGAATCGTTTGTTGAAGTAAATGAGCTTTTCTTGTAAATTTGGTTATTAGATAAACTTGGCTCATCGCCAAGTCCATGTATCCCTATCCTTACCAGCAGAGAAATAAAATAAGCGGAAAATTTCCTTTTAAAATCAAAATTCACCTAATTTGGCGGCAAATAAGGGTAGTTTTTCCGCTTATGCCTAGAAAATTCCTCCTTTTTAAATAGATTCTAATCAATAAGCGGAATTTGTCCGTCTATTCAGACTATTTTTCGTGCCATTTATTAAATAAGTGGAATTTCTCCGTTTATTTATTCCATTGATTATTTCTCCTCGTTTCTTTCATGACATTGTATGAAAGATTTTATATGTCTTATCATTTACTTTACTCTAATTATCCAATTCCTTCCCTTTCACACTAAAATTCACATAGCAACTCACATCAAAATCACAAGGGAAAAATATTTATTTCCACCTATGTGAATAGGGCTGTGACTTACTATGTGATTTCACATCTATTTAACAATAAAACACTGATATAACAAGAAAAAATCACATGTATTTCTGTTGTAAAATCGCATGTGATTTTGCTTGCGAATGGTTACTGTTTGCACCTCTGAAGTAAACCCGTTAATAATGAAAGTAAGGTGTTTTACTTATGAAGACCCCTCATTTTTATTTGATCCTGAGGATTTATCTTCTTGGTTTTCTTCTCCTATTATGTCTGGTTTCACCACTTCATCATCTGCTTTTCCTTCTGGTTCAGCAGAGGGTTCCATGTCAGACATTTCGTCAATTGTTTCAGATTGTTCCTTTTCAGACATTTCGTCAATCGTTTCAGGTTCCTCTATTTTGTCACTAGGTTCCGTTTCAACCTCGTCTTCCGTTTCTTCAACCTCATCTTCTGTTACCATCTTCTTTTTCTTTCGCCGGAAAGGCTTTCTAGCTGACATAATCACAAAGATAATCCCTGACAGACAAAACAGAACTATAGAGAAGAATATATAATGAATTAGCTCGTCAAACAGCATGATATTTTGATAACTCCATACTGCCACTAAAACACTTCCAATAATCCCTAATAAACTAGGGATGTATTTTAAAATAACATACTTTGGGAATCGTAATAAAAATAACTCACTTAAAATATAAAGACCAATTACTATCCATAAAGCTACATAGTGTGGATTATTCATTCTTTTGATCCTCCTGAAAAAAAATCATATTAGTCGTTTAAAAAAAGTTTCTATCTTTGAAATGGAAGCCAGACTTAATTATTTCAGTATTTTTTAGAGTCTCTACGGGAAATGATTCCCTTACCATCACTTCCTGAAGGGCACTTGGTGTCATGCGGAGATAACTATCCGTAACAAACATCGCTTCATTAAATCCATAGTCGCCTCTTTTTCTTTCAAACACCATAATCTTCTTCCACTCAGTAATCTTTCTGGCAATTGCATCGGCTTCCTCTTCCAAATCTTCCACTATTTCTTCCTCAGTTTCTTCCCCATTCAACTCAATCTGCTGGATTTTATCCTCTATACCTAATTGCTCAGACAATAGGGATTCAATTCTCTCCAGTTTCTCTTGAAGCCCTAGATTTAGAAACTCTCTCATTTCTTTATCTGAAAGAAGTTCATTAATCCCTTTCCCGGCAAAATTAATCTCATTCATCATTCTTCGACTATAGATGAATGCATCATATTTTTCCCTGTAATTACAATATTCTTGGAGGATTGAAGCCAAATTTTCAGAAAGTAAAACTTCTTTTTTTCCCACATTTAGTGTCCCGCCCTGATAGTCTTTAAGATTTAAGTGAATGACATCCTCACCATCCAAATTCGTTTCTGCCAGTAATCTAAACAACAAGTAATTTCTCCATGAATCCCTTAATTTATCATATGGTAATTGTGAAGAATCTTCTAAAGATGTTACTTCTGTCTGTAAATCAAGTTCTTCAGAGAACTCCTTCACTTTTAGAAAAAGTACGTTTTCTGTATGTATTAAGTCACTTTCATTTTCCACATGGGGTACTTCATCCAAAAATACCTTTGGGATCTTCAGTTTTTCCTTCTCCACATTCTTTTCAATAAATTCGGAAAACAATAATAAAATATCTACAAACTTTTTAATAGAAGCTGCACTTTGATTGTTTGAGGAAAGTTGATTAATATAATCATTTATACTTTCTTCATTATAATCTGAATAATTCTCTGATTGAGAAGTAGATAAATATTGAAAAAATCGATCCATAGCGTAGTACCACGTGCGATCAGCATTTATATTTCGTCTTAATAACATACTTTCCATAAAGTTGCCGAGCTGTGTTTGAACCAACAACTTTGTAGTGTCATCCGTCAAGTGATTCTCCTCCCCACGTAAAATATGTCCAGTACAGTATAATCGTTGGAATACAACATAAGTGTTTGTTATAGTTTTCAACATAGAAAAGAGTTTTCCTGCAAAAAAGCGGAATAATTAGTATAAATGATAGTTATAATCTGAAAGAGGCTGGTCACAAGTGGTATTCAATGAAAAATCCCAACGAAATGATAGGTAATGCAATCATTAGCTACGGAAATATCCTTCGCTGTGATTGTTATTGTTCGGATTTTCAATTAAACACGTTATTTGTGTCCCAGCCTCAAAAAATCTCAGTTTTTAAAGTAACTATTTATTTCCTCTATTAAAACAACGTACTAACTGATTCGTTATTTTGTACTTTCATGATCATTTCGGCAAGCAGTGGTGCAATAGAAAGGGTAGTGATCTTTTCAATTTTTTTACTTTCTGGAAGATGTAGAGTATTAGTGGTAACAAGTTCTTTTATTTGCGATTCTTGAATACGTTTTGCCGCCGGGTCAGATAAGACGGGGTGTGTACAGCAACCATACACCTCAATTGCCCCTTTTTCTATTAACACTTTGGATGCGGTCGTAACTGTTCTTGCTGTATCCACCATATCATCTATAATAATAGCCCTTTTTCCTGCCACTTCTCCCATGATATCTGTAGAATCATGGAAATTTGACCCTGATCTGCGGTTACGGTCTATTAAGGCGATCGGGGCATCCAAAATATTTGCCAACTTCCTCGCCCTGACAACTCCATTATTCTCAGGAGCAACAACTACCACATCTTCTAATTGTTTTTCTATAAAATACTTTGACAAAATTGGAATGGCCAAAAGTTGATCCACAGGAATATTAAAAAAACCTTGAACTTGTGGCGCATGAAGATCAACGGTAATAACACGTGAAGCCCCTGCAGTTTCCAGTAAATTTGCTATTAATTTCGCTGTAATTGGTTCCCGGGAACGTGCTTTCCGGTCTTGTCTGGAGTAGCCAAAATAAGGAATGACACAGTTTATTGTCTTTGCAGATGCCCGTTTCATGGCATCGATCATGATCAAGAGTTCCATGAGATAATCGTTCCCTGGCTGAGCCGTTGTTTGAACTAAGTATACGTCGCAACCGCGGATACTTTCCTCAATATTCATTTGAATTTCACCGTCACTGAATCTTTTAATTGAACTTTTCCCCATCTCTATTCCTATATTCTTCACTATTTCAGTGGCTAATGGAACATTGGAATTCAATGAAAAAACCTTCATTTTCGAGGTACTCTTGTATGAAGACATTTGAAACCCTCCGATATAAAATTAAACTTAAACACATTATGTACTCTATAGGACTTTGTTTACTCTATTTATTTTGCTCTAACTCCAACACAATCATCCCATGAAAATCATCACTCTTAATTTGTAATTGTATCATATGAAGAAGTGTTATGGGTATGGAAACAACTTAGAAGTTACTGTCATAATAGTTATTTTGGAATCTCTAATACTAATTTTCCAAATTGGTTTCCCGCTTCCATATATTCATGGGCTTCGGAAATTTGACTAAGTGGGAATACATGATCAATCACTGGATGAATTTCATATTTTTCGTAAAAATCCAGCATTTCATTAAATTCCCGTGGTGTTCCCATCGTAGTCCCCAAAATATCCAATTGCTTCAAGAAAACGATAGGCATTAATACATTAGGTACCAATCCTGTCGTTGCTCCGAAAGTAACAATTCTACTTCCTGGTTTCGCTAAGGAGATTAACTGATTAAAGGTATCTCCCCCAATCGTATCCACACTAAGGTCAACGCCACCATTAATCATTTCTTTTAATTCCTTCCCCCAATTTTCCGAGGTCCGATAATTTACTCCACCTTCTGCACCAAGTTCCATTGCTTTTGTTATTTTTTTATCATCACCTGAAGTTACGAAAACACGAGCACCAACTGCAACTGCCATTTGTAACAGAAAAGTGGCTACACCGCCTCCTATTCCCGGTATCAACACCGTCTCTCCCGATTGTAACTTCCCTCTAGTAAACAAGGCACGATACGCTGTTAACCCACCTAAAGGAATTGCTGCTGCTTCTTTACTACTCAAATAAGCTGGTTTAGGGAAAACATTTTCTGCAAGTACTTTTATGTACTGAGCATGGGTTCCATCAACCGGGTTGCCCAGAATGGTAAATTCCTTTGCGGGGAATTTAGGATTATCTCCCCAATTTAAAGCTGGATTAATCACCACTTCCTCACCAACCTTTAATCCCTCAACACCTTCACCAATTTCTACAATTTCACCTGCTCCATCAGAACCTGGTATAGCAGGAAATTTCACACCTGGGTACTGACCTTTTCTGACGAAAATATCCCTGCGATTCATACCTGCAAAATCTAATCGGATCACTACTTCGCCAAAACTCGCTGCCGGTTGTGGAACATCTTTGTATTCTAAGGTTTCTAATCCACCTGTTTCTTTTATCACAATTGCTTTCATACAACATTAACCTCCCTCATTATAATATTAACTTTCAAAACCTATTCTAACACAAGACCCACATTTGTTTTTTCCTGTGTTAAAATTATAATCATACTCTATACGTTAGAAGGTGAGTCACATCATAAACGAGAAAAAAATCATTCTAGAAATGAAAAACTTAACAAAGGATTTCGGAAGTAAACGTGTTTTAACAGGTGTTGATCTAAAAGTCCATGAGGGTGAGATCATCGGTTATATTGGACCAAACGGTGCTGGCAAGAGTACCACGGTGAAAATAATGTTAGGCCTTATTGATGATTATTTTGGAGATGTATCCATCTTTGGACAAGATATAGCGAACGGTGATTCCACTTATAAAAGACGGATAGGCTATGTTCCAGAAACTGCCGACCTTTACGAAAACTTGACTGCAAAAGAGTACATCACATTTATAGGGGAACTTTATGGGATTGAACCAGAAATAGTGGAACAAAAAGCAAAAAAGATGGTTCAATTATTTGGAATTGAGGATGTCTATCATTCCAGAATATCTTCTTTTTCAAAAGGGATGAAGCAAAAGGTATTAATCATTTCAAGTCTGATACATAATCCGGACCTATTGTTCCTTGACGAACCATTAAGTGGTTTAGATGCCAATAGTGTCATGGTAGTGAAAGAGATTTTGGCAAAACTAGCTGCAGATGGAAAAACAATTTTCTACTCTTCTCATATTATGGAGGTTGTGGAAAAAATCAGTCATCGAATCATTCTATTAGCAGACGGAAAACTTGTTGCGGATGGTAGTTTCGAAGAATTAAGAGAAAAGAATATGGAAGGTTCTCTTGAGGAGATCTTCAACCAACTCACGGGTTTTGATAAACACAAAGCAATTGCAGAAGAATTCGTCTCCGTGGTTCAAAGGGACGTGACATAATTCATGCATGATTTTAAGACACTCCGTATATTAGATTCTTTTCAATCTCTCTTTTTAAAATTTGGGATTAACTACCCTGTCATGAGAAAAATCCTCCAACTAAAATTAACGATGGATCGACGTCGAGTACCTACAGTCTTTAACGACTTCGGGAAAAAGAAAGAGGATGACTCTAATCAGTTTATAAAATCCCTATGGGTATATGGTTTAATCGGGCTTATTCTCATTCCGTTTCTTTTCATAACAGATAGTTATATTTTTTCCATCAGTATCTTTTTTGGTATTCTAATGTTTATTTTAATGACTTCGATGATTTCTGATTTCTCACAGGTTCTCCTTGATATTAGGGATAAAAACATACTAAGTTCAAAACCGGTTGATAAACGGACCATTAATGCAGCGAAGATAGTTCATATCAGTATATACATGTTTCTGTTAACCTTTACAATTACAGCAATTCCACTTATTGTCAGTCTATTTGCAAGGGGCATACTATTTTTCCTTTTATTATTAGGTCAAATCATTCTTGTGGACTTATTAATTGTAGTGGCCACTGCTCTCCTTTATTTACTTATTCTTCGTTTTTTTGATGGAGAAAAACTAAAAGATATCATTAATTATGTTCAAATACTTCTGTCTGCTTCCATTGTGATTGGTTATCAAGTTGTCATCCGATCGTTTGGAATAGTTGATCTGGATATTATTTTCGATCCTGTATGGTGGCATATTGTCATCCCACCCATTTGGTATGGTGCCTTATTTGAATTACTTTTCGGTGGAAATATGAGTGAATACTTTATTCTATTTTCCGTTTTAGCTTGTGTTTTACCATTCGTTTCTATTTTTATCTACATTAAATCCATTCCGGCATTTGAACGGAATTTAGAAAAACTGACGAACCAATCTTCCTCGAAAAAGAAAGGTTTTAGTCCAATTTCAAGATGGTTAGCCAAAACCGTTTGTGCCACAAGGGAAGAACGAACTTTTTATCAGTTTGCAAGAACCATGATGAAAAATGAAAGACAGTTTAAACTAAAAGTATATCCGTCTTTTGGATTTTCAATTATCTTTCCTTTTCTAATTATCTTAACAGAGCTTGGAACGAGATCTTTGGAAGAGATTGGGCAAGGCAGAACCTATTTTTCAATTTATTTATCAACACTGATGATTTCTACCATCATACTAATGCTACGATATTCCGAGTACGCAAAAGGGGCCTGGATTTATAAGGCCATACCAATCAAAGATACAGGTGCGATTTATAAAGGAACTTTAAAAGCATTTATGATCCATCTTTATCTTCCAATGTTCACCATAATGAGTATTCTGCTAATGCTTATTTTTTCCACAAATATTATTTGGGATATCATTGTAGTTTGGTTCTCATCGTCCATCCATGTTATTATATGTTTCAAGATGGTAAATGGAGGAAGAATGTTTTTCGCAGAACGTTTCGAAATGGCACAACAGCAAGATGGATGGCTGATTTTCGCATCTTTTCTCCCACTCGTTGGATTATTCGGAATTCATTTTGGATTATCATTTATTGATTACGGGACAATCATTTATGGGGGTATATTAATTATTATCAATTTCATATTGTGGAAAAAAGTATTTTAGAAATTGGCACCAGATCAGGATATGCATCTGGTGCCCTTTTCTATTCTACTATTCTTTTATAGTATGAAAAGAGGTTGCAATAAAAACTTTAATGATGTCCCAGCCTCTTCTCAAAACTATGTTTATTCAAACCATCGGCTGCTTAATCGTTCTACATCTATCCTTATAGAATCTTTTACCTCTTCAGATACATTACTCATTATTTTACTATCTAGTATGGAGTAAAGTTTATCCAAATGGGTTTGAGCTTGAGAATGTCTACCAGCATTAAAATGACGTTCAGCTGTTGTCAACGTATTCGTTAACTGTACACCTGCAGGGTGTCTCATGGATCCATCATCAACATACCCATTGATTTTTCCATGAATATCTTCCGGTGTAATTGGTTCTTGTTCAAAACGGATATTATCTAAAAACACTCTGCCAGCAAAGTCACTATCCACATCTTGAAAAACAAACATCATATTTCTCAGTTCCATGTCATCAGTAATACCACCCATGTCACGGATATTAATTATCACTTCGTAATGATAATAGCCTTCAGCTGTAACCTCAGCATTAGCTAATTGTTCCATTTCAATGTTAAAGGATTCAGGAGACTGTTGCCAGAATCCTCCTCCAGGTGGTTGGAATACCCCATGGATGGCAATTGCACCTTCTGTTGCGCGGACGGGATCAATATATAAATCAAAGATCACAAAGTCATTATTACCACGTGTTAAATTTTCTTTCCATAGGTCCAATCTCGGTGCGGTCGCCCAATTATCACCAGGCTTCACTTCTGGATAGGCATATTCCCACGAAATGGCATTTGAACCGTTTGCTTCTTCAATCGTTAGTGCTGTTCTTACTGCTGAATCACTGTTCCATGTCCATCCTTGACGTGTTCCATCTTCAAAGTCAGACGGGAGAGTCGCTACTCCAAGATCGGCATGCTCTACAGGTTCTGGAATCGCTTCCCGATTGCCTGAAACACTTATATTGTCTAAGTAAATGACATCCTCATTTTCTGTTCCAATAAAAAGAATCATGTTTGTTAAAATACTTCCATCAGGATCCATTCCAATATTGCCTAAGTTTGGTGCATCATCTGTTGAAATTGTTAGCAGAGCAAGATACTTGCCGTCATCTTGCAATTCAAAATCTGCTGGTGTCACTTGAACAGCCCTTTCAGGATTTGCCCAGCCATAAGCACTGCTTTGTGGAATCGCAGCAATGGACACGGTTGTTGGTTCATCAACCAATACCTCCATTGTGAGTTCCTCAGCTCCTAAAATATCTATTCCAGGATTATATCCATCGGATGAAAGGCGGACATTTGCCCAGTAATTCCCTTCAGATAGATCATTGCTAGCACTTAATCCGGATACCATAAGGGTGTTACTGTGATTTGATAATACAACATCCATAACAGGACTATCACTATTCACTCCGAATCCTTGCGTTGTGCCGTCATCAAAATCCCAGATCACTACCGAAAAGTCTTCTCTTGGCGTTCTATCAATTGGGTCGTAATCTATTCCCTTAATTCGGGATCGCACATACTCCCCAGAAACACTCAACTCCTCCATAGACCAAACTTGATCTGGACCCGGGTCTAGGTCAGTTGCGTCCGATTCGTTAAGGATAAACGGAATAAAAGAACCAGATGTTTCATTTTTATTCGTTAAAGACCAATTAGCCCAACTGATATTATTTTCATTAAGAAAACGCAACCATACATCCGCTTCATCTAAAAATGGTCCGTTATCCCCACTGGCTTCACTTGTACCCCACTCTGTAGCAAAAAGTGCCACTCCATTTTCTAAAGCGTATCTTGCATTGCCCATGACGTTAGATCGCTCATTACTAGGCGTACCTGGTGGATAGCTTTCATCCTGCGGTTCATGTGTTCCAGTATAGAAGTGGACAGAGTACATAATGTTGTCCCCATCAATCGGATCATCCGCTGCCAAGTCAGGGCGTTGACTCCAGTTTGGACTACCCACCAAGATGATATTGTCCCCTTTTTCATTAAGCATTTCTACTAACGGTTCAGCATACTCCTTTACAGCCTGCCAACCCTCTTCATTATTAGGGATCCCTGGTCCACCATTGTTATTAGGACTAGGTTCATTCGCCAACTCCCAAATAATATAATGGAATTTCGGGTGGTCCTTGTAGTGATTTGCCAGTGCTTCAAAGAAATCATAAGCACCAGAATAGACATCGGCCCTTGGATCACCTGGTGCATGAACATGCCAGTCAACAATAACGTACATATCGTTTTCGAAAGCTAGTTCAATACCTTCATAAACTAGATCCTTCACTTGAGGGTTCGTTGCATATCCGTTTTCCCCAACGTACATGGCAAGCCGGATCATATTTGATTCCCAGTCATTAGCCAACGCCGCGAAAGCGTTCTCATTTACAATTTCACCGAACCATTGAAGACCATGGGTACTCATCCCTCGTAACTGAATCGGATCTCCATTTTGATCCACTAATGTCATCTGTCCATCCAGTGATCCTAAACTTAAAGCCCCAGCCACAGAAGGTTTCTTCACACGATCGTTTCCTAGTAAGGGATCATCCCCTGAATTATCTGTCGCTACTACTGCCATCATGTTTCCGAATACTAATAATAAGATTAATAAGATACTAATACCACGTGCTAATTTGGTTTTTAACATTTTAACCCTCCTTAGATTCAGTTACAGTTATTTAACCCTTTTTCATTTGTGTACATCAGCTCAAGTGTTAGGAAACACAAGTACGAAAACGGTTTCGTTTTGTTTCAAAAAAAGATTTTGTTCTCCTCCATTCTTTCTGCTAAACATTACATTGAACACCATTTCCCCTTAATATCTCATCTTACTGGAATAGTAGTGACATTTATCCCTCCCCTTTTAGTAATTTGAGAATGCAGCATGACCAAGAATAAAGCGCTTTCAATAGTTGATAACTTGTAAACAAAACTATTAAGTTGTTTACAGTAAATATTTTAGCTAGTAACGAAACCGATTTCAAAAGGCTAATGTCCTGCTACTATTATCATAAAAAATGGGGGAAAAATAGTAATCTAGTATGAAATTTCAGAATATTCCGTGATAAAATACCCAGATATTCTATTTTTTCGTTTCCATTCTACTAATAACAAACTAAAATCTCTCTTTGAAAATTTTTTCCTTTCTTAACAATACAACGATCATGAATCACAAAACCTGCCTTAAGAATTAAATCATCAATTGAATCGATCGTAATCACAACCATTTTTTTAGCAAAAGACCTTGTACTCCTGAGCATTTCAAGTTGCACAACAGGGTCTTGGACAGAACATAGATTGTATGGCATATCGATTATCGCAACATCATAGTTACCTTCCACATCCCGAATATCTTTCAATTTCACTTCAGCAGAAAATCCAAAATGGGCAATGTTTTCCCTAACTCCTGACATTACGAGGGGGTTCACATCACTCCCTTTAATCTTAATCCCCATCGACAAAGCTTCAATCAAGACCGTTCCGATTCCACAACATGGATCAATTACTTTGATTCCAGCTGGTTCTGGGACTGCAATATTTACAACTGCCCTTGCTACGCGAGTATTCAAAGCAGTAGAGTAATTATTTGGTTTCTGTTGATGACTATGCCATTCAGCTTTGCTTTCTTTATACTTACCAAACAACCAGATTCCATTTTGCAGACATATAACTCCATAGATCTGATCGGGATGATGTAAGTCCACTTGGCCTTGTTTAGAGTACATTGACAAGCCAATTTGTTTCTCTATTTGACGCCGGTCTTCTAAATGACGTTCTTCTGATTTAGAAAGGCTGGGATTTTTTATATATTTTATTTTATAGGAATTGTCCTCCAACTGGAGTTCCCCAAGATCCATCATCATTTTCGGCAGTGAATTCCGTTTTAATAATATCTCCATTCGCCCCTTGATAAAAGGACTTCTACTGGGATTTATCTTCCGATAGGTTTGGATAATATTCCCTTCTAACAGCTCTCCATCTGGAAAAAGGGAACGCAGTTCAAGACTTGCGAGAAAGCGTTCTTCTTCATAGAAAGTAAATGTATAAAGATATTTCGTTTGTTGCTTTGATGTTAATTGCAAGTCCTCCTACACCTCCGTTGGATGAATATCTTAATGTATTTAATGCTATATGATATCCATCTACACTGCACTTAATAAGAAAAGCGAATTCGCCTAAGGTTACGAGCGAAGTGCCCCGTAGTGAGTAGGCGATGGAAACAGACATGCCCGAAGGTTCCAAAACTTATACATTCATATCATTCTAAAAAGTGCCATTTCCCTGTCTGGAAGTGGCACCTATATTCCCTCTAATTCACTTGTTTCTTTCGTTTAAATAAACTATAGGCCAATACTGCAGTAATTGCAAATAGGAGAAGAGTCATTATACTTCCAGCATTTCTTCCATCGTCCACATTTTTTGCACTTACAGTTCCGGTCCTTCCTTGCTGATTGTGGGCACGGTAAGCATCTTCAGAGCCGGCATCATTCATCCCTTCCCGCTCATAATTACTGTCTTGGATAGAATACCCCTCTACCTCCGTTCCTTCAGCACCAACTTGTTCTGTAAATATTCCTGCTCCACTGATTGAGATAAGGAAGATAAATGTTCCAATGATGTAGATAACATTCTTTCTCATTTTCATACATAAACCCCATTTCCATTAATAACTAGAATGTTATGCATAGTATGGTTAGATTTGGTTCTCAGTATGAGTGGTTAGGAAAAATTTATATGAGGTGAGATTTGTCATTTTATTTTATCTCTTAATTTATCATCCACACTTTATTGAAAAAAGCCCCTAATTATTAGCAAATATAGGGGATAAGTATTATTTTATCTTAAGATCGGTCCGATATATTTTTTCCATAAACAAACGTCATAAACAAAAATAATAGAAAACTTACCATTAGAATTGTTCCACCAACGATAAAATATATAAGAGTAAAAACTTCTAAGGCCCAATCAGGCTGGAAATAATACATCCACATTCCAGAAGTGAGACCAAAACTTCCCAAAATGGCTGTCCATATATGTATTAATGCCAATTTAGAACTCTTTGGTATCTTAAAAATTGCATAAAAAACGCCGAATGCGAATAGCGATAGCCAACCAACTACAAGAATATGGGCGTGGATGGACCGAAACATGTGCGATCCGGCACCAGCCATATGTCCCCCAATAAAAGCACCTAAGACAGCATAGATTGCGGAAAAACGTATGAGTATTTTTGCCTTATTCACCTTAAACACCTCATTAGAAATACATTCTGTATTCCTTTTTTTATATATTTGTGAAATGTAATATTAACACTATGTTAAAGGTGATATAAAGTAATATGCTCAGACAAACTTCTTTTTTCTCAATCATCCTCTTCCATTGCACTTCTTACATCATAATCTTCCAATTGAAGTTCTGTTTTTTGATTTTGTGCCAGTTTTGCAAGTTCTGCACCTAAATAAGGTCCAGCTGTTAATCCGGATGCTCCCAAACCATTTGCCACTAGAAGACCATCCACTTGTGGTACAAACCCGAATACGGGGAGAAATCCTGGAGTAATCGGACGGAATCCCACTCTTATTTCTTCTATAGCACCATCACCTAATCCGTGTGCGACAGATAATGCCTTGTTTAAGATTTCATGAATTCCTCCAGCTGTAACCCTCAAATCAAACCCAACATCATCTTCATGAGTAGCACCTACTACGACTTTCCCTCCCCCAAAGGAAAGGATGTATTGATTGTTGGGGGGCATCACTACTGGCCAATTTCCAGTAGCAATTTCCCCTTCCCCTAGCTGAAGGTGGATGATCTGAGCTTTTTGGGCAAAAACTTGAAAAGGTATATCCATTTTGCTCAAAAAATCCTTTGCCCAAGCTCCTGCAGTTAGAATAACCTTATCTCCATTAATGATTTCCCCATTAACCATAACTCCGGTAATAGTCCTATTATTCAAAATCGCTTCAGCATTACCCACTTTCAAAGTCGCTCCATGTTTCACTGAGGCATTAAGAAGTGCGGTTCGAAGGGCTCTTCCATTCACCCGTGCACCTCCACTAATATGTATTGAACCAAAACCATCTGAAATTGGTGGAAATATGGCTCTTGTTTCCTTTGGGGAAAGTCTGGTAATCTCCCCAATTTCTGGGGCACTCTCCCTCCGTTTATACGCCCTTTCTTCCATCTTAGTCAGTTTTCCTTCTTCTGTATGAAGACTGATCGCCCCCACCTGTTTATAACCTGTGTCCTCTTCACCGTCTTTCTCTAATTCTTTTATGAGTGTTGGATAATAACGGGCTCCATTTTTCACAAGGCGATACCAGGCTTTATTTCTCCGTTGTGATAACCATGGACAAACAATCCCTGCCGCCGCGTCAGTTGCCTGTCCCAAGTCTTGCCGATCAACTACGGTTACCGATTTCCCTTCTTTAGCCAGATGATATGCCGTAGATGCCCCAAGAATTCCCGCTCCTACGACAATATATGTTTTGGAAGTTGTTGTATTTCCCATGTTCATTTGTTTCATCCTTTATTTGATTTATTATTCTTGATAAATTAGTGAATTTACTCACTACTGTTAATTATCTTTACGCTTTACTATATTGTACCGATTTTTCCTTAAAAGAAAAAATGAAATGGAGGAGTGGGCCTATCGAATCGACCTCCTTCCTCACATAAGAAAAACGCTGGAGCTAGACAACTTGCCCGAAGGTGCCAAAACTTATAGAATAAAACAGGGGGAATTACCCTCCTGTTTTATAACTTGGTCTATAGTCTATTTTCGATTCCTGTTTTTGGCTTTCAATAAACGTTTCATACGATCTTGCGAGTCTGAAGGGCCACTTGTAGACGGTTTTGAAGGAAATTCAACACTAGAATTAGAGAACAACTTCCCATCTGAATCATCATTTTTTTCTGAGTGTTTATGTTCGTTTCTAGTAATACTTAATTCCGCAGATTTTATTGTACCACCTGTGCGCCCCTCATTCCTTGTCTTCTTCGTTAAGTCACTAAAATAACTGTTCCCCTTGCTTCTATTATCCCCTTTACCAATTCCACTATCTTCGGGTACTCTCCTTCTAATAGACAGGTGCGGAATGCCAAACCGCCGCATTGCCACCTCCATAAAAAACAACAAAAAAGCAATTAGAATGAGATATGGAGCAATACTCTGTTTTGAAATTGGCGGTTCCCGTAATGGTCGAAATACCTCTTTTTCCTGCCCCGTTCCCCTTTCAAGTACAATTCCCTCCCCAGAAGCAGCTAAATATTCAAGAAATGCTTCGTTAGTAGGTTTAAGCTTATATTCATCTGGATAAGAGACAGTGATTCCAGTTTGGAAAACTGGAGTTTGATCCTCATCCCTTTCCACCAGTTGAACATAATGCATCCCTTCATTTCCATCAAAGGACACTTCATATTCCCCTGGTGCTGTCATTCTGACATTTGTATCAATTCCTTCTCCCCGTTCATTAACGACGATTGCATCGAGAGGTATGGAGTAACTGTCTTCCGATATAAATGTTAGAATACTTGTCATTCCTTCCCGTTTTTGTGACACTTCAAATGGTTCCTGAGTAGCTACAGAAAAAGTCCAAGTGACCACTTCATTCCATAATGGGGACCATTTATCCCATGCAGCCCAATCTCCAGACCATACACCTTCCACATCGGACGTCCATGCTACCGTTTTTCCCAGTCCATATTGCCAACGAGAAAGGATTGGATCGTCTTTTTCACTTCTTAAAACGGAAGTGGAACGACCTTTCGGTGTAGTGACGATATAGGCATTCATCTCAGGCACCCCTTCTGATAAATGAGATGTCCATTCCATAGAACTGACCACAGTAGGGTAGAATGGTTCGTCTTCAATATATGTCCTGGTGGCAAGCATAGTCTCCTGTGCCAAAATACTTGGTATAGTAGTTTCATCATAAACGGAATAGAATCTTCCAGCTCCATATTCGGCTAGCTGTTCTAATAGAAAATGATCTGCCCCATCACCGATAGCAACTGCAGACATCGTAATGTTTTCTTCTAATCCCCCACCGATCAACATTTGATAATTTCCTGTTTCCGGGGAAATTCCATCTGTCAGTAAAATGATATGTCTTCGTTGCAGTTCAAATGGTTGAATTTGATGATACGCTTCCTCTAACGCTGGATAGATATCTGTACCTCCACCCACTGTAATCCCTAAGATGTTTTCCATTACCTCATCTCTATCTGTCATCTCAGATGTTTCGACGATCTGCCAGTTCTGATCATCAAAGGCAATAACACCAACAGTATCTCCTTCCCTGAGGAGATTCACTGATCTCGCCGCTGCTTCTTTCGCTAATTCTAATCTCATCCCTTGCATACTTCCCGACCGGTCTATTACGTACATCATCCCGAGGGATGGGAGTTCTTCTTCACTATTAATCTCCATTTCTACTGGCAATAATTTCTCGATCGGTGTATCACGATACCCTCCTAGGGCAAAACTGGATTGACCTCCAGTCATAACAAACCCGACTCCAAAGTCTCTTACCGCTTTTTCAATTAATTCCATTTGGGATGGTTGAATACCTGTGCTAGATACATTACTGAAAATAATGGAATCATATTGAAGGTATCCATTCAACTCTGTTGGTAAGTATGTGGAAGAAATTCTAGTAACATTTAATTCGCTTGAAACTAAAGCGTCATATAAACCATTTTTCCCTTGTTCCTCTCTAGCTCCCTCCACAAATAGAACATTTGCATCACCACCAACAACTGTCAGAGCAGATAATTGATTATTCTCTAATATACTGTCACCATCTGTTAGAACTTCTGCCCGAAATCGATGCATCCCACTGTCATTGAGTGGAAAGGAATAGTGAAAGGAATTAATCCCTTCCTTGACCAACAACGTTTCTTGTATAATTGTTTCATTGTTTAGTAAAATTCGAATTGTTGTTTCCGTTTCCTCCGTACTACTTACGGTCAAAGATAAAGGTGCGAGTTCCCCTTTAAAAATGTGACTGGGGACTCCAAAGTCTTGTAAGGAAACATCTTTTAATCTATCACGATAGAAAGGTACAACATCCACTGTAATTCCCTGTTCTCTCAAAAAACCTGCCTGTTGAACCGCATCTCCCACATTTTCGTTTCCATCTGATAAAACCACAATTCTCCCTGTTCCCACATCCGATAATAAACTCGACGATAATTGGAGGCCTGCTTCGATATTTGTATAATCTCCTGGAATCCTATTCCAATCACTGCTGAAACTCGATTGAGTGGTTAACATTCTTTCCACTGTAGCATCCCGGCCAATAGACACGATAGCATAGGAATCTTCTGGATTTTTTGAAGCAACAGCGTCGCGAACAAATGCTGTCATGTCTCCATCAGCACTTGTAATCGAATCTGAACGATCCAGCAAAAAAACCGTATGGACCGAAGATGTTGTATAAACAAGATTTGGAAGCGCCAATGCTAGGATTAACAAGAAAAAAATGATAGTTCTTAGTGTAACAAATACTCCTTTTTCTCCCTTTGATAATGATAACTTCGTCCGTATAAAAAGGAGAATTGTTACGATTACAGGAATGAGTAAAAGTAAAACAAGAGGTTGTTCAAGTTCGAATTCCACGTCGATACACCTCCCATTCCATGAACAAAACAATCAGTCCAGCAAGAAGAAGCCATGTCCACCATTCATACTTTGCAAGCCCGGATTCTAACGTCGACTCCGTTCCAGACTGTTGAAAGGAAGCGGCAGAATGAGTTTGTTTCTCTCTATCATCCAAGGCGACAGCAAAGTAAGTGATTTGCTCCTCTTTGTCCTCAATATAGTACAAGCCTGGTTCTCTTGGTGCCTGAAACAATTCGTCTCCCTTAAACTCTGAAATCATCTCTCCTGCCTCAGAAAAAACCACATGAGTACCTTCAGTAGATAGGTGCAGAGGTCGATTTTCCCCCGGCGAAAGATAACCTATATGGGTAGATTCCCCTTTTAAAAACTCCAAAGCATTATAAATGAAAATAGGGAAATGGGCATGTAACGGCCAATCAGATGCTTGTATATCAAAACGTAAGTGTATAAACGGATGACCAAGATGGTATCCCTTTTCAATCAAAGATATATCCCCACTTTGAAGAATCGATACCCCTGAATCTATAGAAGGACGATCTAATGCCTCACTTATGTAAATGTCCTTCATTTCCACAAATTCAAATAACTCTTCCCCTGTGCTTAGAACGTTAGGTTCTTGAAGTGAAACCTTTTCCCCCTCTTCACCTGTTAACAATAAAACTGGCTTGTCTATCTCAGGCAAGTCTGTTCCGGTTGAAATGACTAAACTATTTGGCGGCAAGTCATAAGTGTTTTCCAATGAAGAAGCCTGTACTATTTCAAGGCCTAATTGGTGTAAAACCCGGTGAACAAACGGATTGATTTCACCAAGTAAGTAAATTACAGGACTAGAATGATTGGCGGAAAAAGCATATGCATTATTATCCAAAGAGTAAACATCATCATCATATTCAATGATTGCTTGATAATAATTTGCGAACGGTAGTCCATCAATAGAAACAAACGTCTGGTCTTGCTCTTCCACAACAACCGTTTCCTTAAACACTTCTTCTCCTTCTGCAAGAATAGATAGATTCCCCGATTGTTCTCTTGGACTTTCATTATGGAGAGTAACTATCGCCGTAGTCATTTCACTCGTATTGCGGATACCAAATGTTCTAACGGATACGTTATTATCAGTTTCCTCTCCAAAATTGATTACATTTAAAGGCATGTTGATCGATTCTGTAGTCAGTAAGTCTTCGGTTATTCTATCGCTATAGACATAAATACTGGAAGACTGCTGCTGGCTCAAAGCGTTCGCAAGGGAAAAAGCACGTTGAAAATCACTGTGTTCGTAAGTTACTTCCAAATTAGAGATTGCATGTTGTACTAGACTATGATTCCCTTCCCGGTTCACAACTAGTGTAGGGGTCTCCCCTACAGAAATGACACTAACTGTTTGATCACGGTGAAGTTTATTTATAAGTTCTTCCATCGAATTTTTTGCTTCCTCGAACCTCGTTTTATTCTCTGTTGAAAAAGCGGTCATAGTTGCAGAGGTATCTAATAATAAAATAATATGCTCCCCTTCAATCCCTTCTATATCCGTGTAGGGACGGATCAGAGTGAACATTAACAACAGCAGAATTAAAATCTGCAACAACAGGAGGAGTTTTCGCTGCAATTTTCTCCACCATTTTGTAGCCTGCCATTCGTTCATGACTTGTACCCAAAAAATATTCGAGGAAACAAGCTTATCATCATACTGTTTTCGAAACATATAAAAAATGATAAGCCCTACCACAAAAATAGAGAGCCCCCAAAATTGCGGAAAAAGAAATTCCATCGTTTTCACCTGCCATCCTGCTACAGTCTATGATAACCAACCTTTTTTAGCCATCTCCCGGAACAGTATCTCTTCCAAAGTCTGGCTTGTATTAACTTGCAAATATCCTATTCCCCGTTCTCTGCAAGCCTTTTCTATATGAAGACAATGACTTTTTAATCGCTGTTTGTATCCATGTATGACCTTTCGATTCACACTGACTTGCACGGTATCCACTTCATTTTCCACATTAATAAGTCTCACATCACCAGTAACTTCCGGATTTACTTCTGTTTTACTAAGAAGTTGTATAAGTCGTAATTGCTGATTAGCTTGCACTACTTTCAGTTGCTCCACTACATGATCGTAAGGTTCAAGACAATCGCTGATTATAAAGCTAAGGGCAGACTTACGCACTCGATAGTTAGGCATATCTATAAAAAAACTATTATTAGAGTTAGTTGCCCGATAGTTCTCAATATGTCGCAACATCTCGTTGGAAAATACAAACCCCTTTTTATTTGAAAAAGCCTTCATGGATGATGAAACAGGAACAACTGAAACCCTGTCTTCATTAGACAACCCCATGTATCCAATAGCAGCAGCCAAAGATTTTGCCATATTCCATTTTTCTTCCTCAAATCCCATGGAAGAGGAACAGTCTAAATAAATGGTGATGGATAATTCCTGCTCATCTAAATATCGTTTTATGAAATGACGATTTGTCCGCGCATAAACATTCCAGTCTATTTGTCTTACATCATCCCCAGGCTGGTAAGGGCGGAAATCAGAAAAATCTAGGGAATTTCCGAATTTGCTGGACCGCCTTGTCCCCATTTGAAAGCCACGCTTTAATTGGGTAGTCTGCCACTGATACCGAGTTAATTGCATACGAAGTGGTGAAGGAAGAAGTACCTTCATGTCCGTTGTATAGCGTTGGTGACTGATTCAATAACATCGAGAATTAATGTATCTGTGGTAATACCAGTTGCTTCTCCTTCAAAATTTAAAAATATTCGGTGACGCAGAACTGGTAAAGCTGCCTGTTTTAGATCCCCAATGGACACATGGAATCTACCCTCCATAAAAGCTCGCACCTTGGCTATCTTCACTAAACTCTGAAGTCCCCTTGGTCCTGCTCCAAACCGCACATAATTTTTAATGGATTCAGGGGCAAGCTCGTGATCAGGATGCGTTGCCATAATGAAAGTAACTGCTATGTCCAGGATGTCCTCTGCCACTAGAATATTAGCTGCTGCTTTTTGAATTTCCAGTACTTCCACTCCAGTAATTACTGGTGAAATTTCCTGTTGATTATCAGTTACTGTTCTCTCCACAATGGTTTTTAACTCCTCTTTGGTAGGGTAAGTAATATTAATTTTGCATATAAAACGATCCATTTGTGCCTCTGGTAATGGATATGTCCCCTCAAGATCAATAGGATTTTGTGTAGCAAGCACGAAAAATGGCGCAGGAAGTTCCTTAGTTTCCCCGAATACTGTCACCGTTTTTTCCCCCATCGCTTCTAGAAGGGCGCTTTGAGTTTTCGGAGTTGCACGGTTAATTTCATCTGCAAGCACAATATTGGTAAAAACAGGTCCTTTATGAAAAATAAATTGTTGCTTACCCATTTCATTTGGTTCGATCATCATTGTCCCTGTAATATCTGAAGGCATAAGGTCCGGAGTAAATTGAACACGGGAAAAAGTCAGTTCCATGGCTTCCGAAATGGTCCGAATCATCATCGTTTTTCCCACACCTGGAAGTCCCTCTAATAGAGCATGTCCACCAGCAGCCATGGACCATAATATTTGATTCAGGGCATCTTTTTGTCCAACGATGAACGTTTGAATAGTATTTTTAGTTGCTTCAAGTTGTTCTCTTGCTACTTGTATCTGAGATTCCTGCACTGAATTCACTCCTCTTCCATATGAAGTTCACTAAAATAGTCACGAACAATATCTTCTAAATGATGTGGTAACTGCATCCGGTTAATACTTTCCCTGTATGTGGATTCATAGTGCCCAAGAACTTCCTGGTAAGGCCTCACATTCCCTTTTAGGACTGGTGCAGTCTCTGATTCCTGTCTTTCCCCTTCTCCGAATCCTAATTCCCCACTGTCCGTTTCCAGGTTTGTTTCCCCAGTAAGGCGTTCAGGAATCGTCACTAACTCCCGAGACCCTTGTCCTGAACCTGCTCCCTGGCCTCCGGGACCCGTTCCATTGCCAACTCCTCGCCCTCCATCTGGAGATTGTCCAACTCCATTACCGTCTCCATTTCCAGTTCCCCCTTGATTTTGTCCGTTATTTCCAGCTTGATTTCCACTATTTGCATCACCTGATCCCTTTGGATCCCCATCTCCCTGTTGACCAGAATCGTTTCCATTTGAGGATTGATTTGTAGAAGGTGACCTGGTGAACGACAAAGAAGTATTTTCTGAAAGCCCTGCATTCACCATATTCCTGTTTAACGACTGGGCTATTTGTTGAATTTGTTCTTGAAGTTTCTGTATTGCTTCCAGATCTAAATTAGCTGTGACTAACTCCTTGAGTTGTTGTTCAATTTTTTCTAGAAGTTCTGCAACTTCTTCTGATGTTAAGTCTTCCAAAGATCCAATATTATCCATCTCTAAATTCTTCATCCATTCAACTAGTAATTTCTTTTGTTCCTCCGTTAATTGATCCATGTTAGAGAAGAGATGTTCAAGAGCATCTTGGACAGATTCTTCATTTAAACTTTTTAATGCTTCAGCCATTTCAGTAAGACCCGCATCATAGAACATATCCGCCATTTGATTCAACTCTTGTTCTTTTTCTAGTAATTCCAGTCGCAATACTTCTAATCGAGCTTCTGAAAGTAATATCTCCTGTAAAGCTTCGTCTGTATCTTCAACTCCCTTCAATTGGTCTTGAAGCTGATCCAAAAGATCTTGAAGTTCTTCCTTTACCTGATCCTCTATCGATTCGACTTCCTCTTCCAGTTCGTTTAGAAGTTCTTTATTCGTATTTAAGTCACTCGCAGCAAGCATTTGCTCACTGGGATAGAGAAAAGATAGAATAACTCCCGCTAGTAGTATGAGGGATATACTAAGCTCTTTCCAAAGGATCCTCCATTGTAGCTTTTCATGAATATGCTGAATTGAATCTTTCATTCTACGAACTGCATCTCTTCTTTGAAAAATAGAAATTTCCCGATTGTCACTAAGAAACGAAAAGGCAGTCAACACCCTGTTTTCTTTTACTGTTTCGTCATATAGTTGGACAACTTCCTGATTGGTTGGGCGTTTTTTATACCAATAATAACTTGCACCTGTGATGACAAATAAGGAGAGGAGTAGCATCCATAAATAAAGATTTGTAATAACAAACCATCTCCCCGCCATAGCCAGGAAAAATACGGTTGTAATCACAAAAAAGAAATTGTATTGAACAAATCTAAAAAGGTGATGTTTCATCAATGTATTTTTCAGCTCGCCAATAAGGAGTATGAACTGTTTTTTTTCATTCACCATTCCTCCCCCTTTCATTTTAAGAATCAACATCAACATTACGTATTTTCGCTTTGTTACACTTGGTGAAGCCATGGAAAAAGGGGAGGTCAGAGGTCAGCAATACCTATGACGTCCTTTATTACTTCCATGGCCTGCTAAACTCCATTACGATTTTGATTTTATCTTCATATTAGGACGGAGTTTACGGATAGCAATAATTAAACATCCTACGATAAACAAACTATAAAAACTAAAAAAGATGATCCATGGGGAGAACCCAAACCCTGACATGGATTGAAATTCCATCATCACACTTGGCTCAAAGACTGAAAAAAACATGATCGGGATATTTAGTGATGCAAAAAGAAATGGCCAAATGTAATCTGTCCCCTGATTGTAAAATTGGTAACTAAAGGTTGTGAGCATCAACGTAATTATTGCAAGACCACCTGTCATAAAAAAGGCTACACTATACGTTGTGACCATTGCGAGAATTGTTTTCCTAATTATAGTGGAAGCAAGAATTCCAAATGAACCAATCACAAGCATTGCAAAAGCATAAAGGGAAAAACTAGCCACTACGTTGGAAGGAGATATTCCCCCGTAAAGAAAAACAATCATATACAATGGAGCAGTTGCAAAAACGATTAATAATAAAAATGATAAAGATGAAATGAGTTTACTTAATATAATCGCTGTGGATGATTGAGCAGTAGTAAGTAGAATTGGAAGGGTTTGCCGTTCCCTTTCACTACTGATTACTCCTGCGGTTAAACCAGGTGTTATAAAAATCACAAGCGCAAGTTGTAACATACTGATAAGTAAAAACATGCTCCTGCTTTCTTCAGGACGGAACGTTCCCATATAATCATAACTTAACGTCAACCCAATGAATCCAAGGGATATAAGTCCCAATATTCCCAGATAAGATGCGATTCCAATATAGCTCTTGGAAGAACGGAAGCGTAAACGAATTTCTTTGTTTAATACAGGGTTAATTAATGTTGATTTCATCCTTCTTCCACCCCCTTGGTAATTTCCATAAAGACATCTTCTAAATTGGTTTCTAGCTGTTTGAAACTTAGCATTGGTATATCTGCCATCACTGCTTTTTTAATAAGCATCTGTTGATCTTCATCGGACCCTTTATATCCAAATTGGATGGACCCGTTAGATCCCCTTTGGACATTGATCACATCTGGATCATCTTCAAAAAAGCGGATTGTTTTTTCCATATCCCTTGTTACCATAACTATAATGACTTTTTGCTGCTGAAGTTTTAATTGAATCTCTGAGACTGTCCCCGTTGCAATTAATTTTCCATTGTCTATGACGCCAATTTCGTCACACATTTCCGCTAGTTCTGGAAGGATGTGTGATGAAATAATAATTGTTTTCCCCATCGTCTTCAATTCTTTGAGAATCTCTCTCATTTCGATTCGTGCTCTTGGATCTAACCCAGATGCCGGTTCATCGAGGATCAGCACTTTTGGATCATGAATTAACGACCTCGCAAGACATAAACGTTGTTTCATTCCCCTAGACAGGAGGTCAACATACGAGTCACGCTTATTGGACAAGTTTACCAATTCTAATAATTGGGGAATCACTTCTTCCCGCTCCCGAGCAGACAGGCCGTAACTAGCACCATAAAAATCAAGGTACTCTTCTGTTTTAAACTGGTCATATACACCAAAGAAATCCGGCATGTAACCGATGACCTTTCTCACTTTCTCTGGATCTTTTGTCACATCCACTCCGTTTACAAAAGCAGTTCCATTTGTCGGGGCCATTAAAGTAGCCAATATTTGAAAGGTGGTTGATTTCCCAGCCCCATTTTGACCAACAAAACCAAAAACAGTACCATCTGAAATGGAAAGATTCAAGTCATTTAACGCTGTAAAAGAACCATATTTTTTTGTCAGATTAACGGTCTCAATCATTTATTACTTCCCCCTTCAGTGACAACTCTGGAACTGGAAGTTGCTCTGGCGTATCTCCCTTTTCCACCCGAATAGCAATATAACCATACTCAGTAATATACGTTTCAGGATTATCAAAAGAATTAGAATCAGTAAGCGTTTCATAAGATTCTGTTTCCACATTGAAAATTTCATACTTAAATCCTGTGTTTCGAATTCGAACCTCTAATTCAGAATAAGTAGGTTGTTCACCTTGTAATTCTGCTGGAACCGTATATCCAAATTCATAAATCCCATCTGATGCAAACACATTTCTGCCACCCATCTCCAGATCACTTTCCAGATAACCATAAGAATGTTCCATCATATAAACTGAAGGGGAGAAATCATCTGTTTCTAAAGAATATGGTCCTACAATGGTATCCGCAAGATGAAGAGATTGAATAACAACATTCATTCTCGTATATAATGCATTGGAATCTTTAAGGGAACTATTTAGTACTCCATCACTGGTCAGTCCTACTAAAGCAGGCTTCCCACGATCAAACATATTAAATTCATATATCATTCTCATTAAATCTTCTTTTCTTTGTTTATCTAAATCTTGGTGTTGAGAATAGTTATAATTTCTCCACGTCGGTGCCTGAAGAATTGCCCCCTGTAATTCAAAGGACACTTCTATTGTTTCACCAGCTCCTAACGAACCTAGCGATTCTTCCTGACGACCAGACATAAAAAGTAAATCTTCAAATTCAACATTTGTTGTATTGGTGATTGTTCCAGTAACATTCTTATCGTCTATATGTAGATCATAAACAATTGCACCAACTTCTAGATTTGAGATTGGGCCAGAAGCATTCCGAATGGACCAGTATTCCACATCTTTAAATAGTAGGTCCACTTGATCCCCCTGTTGACGAATACCTCCCTTAGGTTCCATCTGTGTGTCTCCACCATAATAGTTTCGATCAATTGGAAACGCAGAAAAATTACTTACTGGTACATTCAATTCATAATTACCGTTCTTATTACTAAGCAATGAAATACTCCCATATCCGTGTCCATATCCGTGTCCATCTAATTGGATAACAGACATTTCATTTATTTGAGGTTGTGCGATTCTATCTTTACCACCAAAACCGAATATTCCCAAACAAACGACTAACGATAGGGCAGGTAAGATCCACCAAGAATGTTCCCGTTTATCCATTTTCCTGAGTAAAAAGTATATACCCGGAAAAATAACAAGTGTATATCCCACAAAAATTAAAACAAGTGTCGAGAAAGGCAGGAACGAGGACGGAAATAAACTAGTTGTTTCCGCAATCCCCCAACCAAGGCGTTCATAAATAGATTCATAGTGTATTGACTGAAGTTGCATAATCGGCTGTAATGTTTCTAACCAATAGTCTGGTGCACCGTCCCAACTGGAAAAAGTTTGTCCACTTAAGGAAAAAGCAAGCTGAACAACTTCACCGTTCCCTACATCTTTACTGACAACAACTGGTAATCCATCTTTAGTTTTTTGCAATACTTTTGTGCCGTCACCCATTTCTCCTGTTAACAGTTCGATGGAGGGCTGTGGAAATTCACGTTCCCCGTTGTTAAAAAACTCCGTAGAAACTGTTTCAGAAGTTAAGGTTGTTTCCATTGGGAGAAGTGGTAAAATATCTCCTGTTTTTTGCTGTAATCCTTGGTCTGCACCTACAATTAATTTTCCTCCTGCTGAAATCCAATCCTTAAGTGCTTCCTGTTGGTCTAAAGAAAGTTCTTCTGCAACCGAATACTGGTCAATTACTATTAGATTAAACATCGACAATCCAAGGGGATCATTTGGAAAATCTAATGCATCCAAGGAAAGGTTAGTGTACGAATTTCCATATTGACTTTGTACATTTCTCATATAATTCAAAGAGTCAGGATGTTGTGTAAGTAAACCAATAATTAACTGATCATCAACAAGATAACTTGGGGTCAGTTTTGTCTGACCTCCCAACGGTATCTCTTTCCCATCTTGCCAGCTGCCTTCATAGAAATAAATATGCTGACTATTTGTATTGGAGCCATAATAGTCTGATAATCCAGGTAAACTTACGTAAATAGTTTTTTCACTATTTGCCGGTAAATCCACTTCTCTAACGATTGTCCCATTATTCCGATACCCTGGTGAGACGGCAATGACCAATTCTCCTGAAATATCATTTCCATTATTTTTTAAGCTAACAGCAACCGGAAAACCTTGGCTACGCTTCACACTATTATCAAAACCAACTTTCATTGAAACTGTAATTTGTTCCTCTCCATCGGCATATCCGATTTCATTCGGTATAATCAATAGCATAAATAAAAAAATAAGTGCAATTTTTACTAATTTCTGAATCTGAACCATTTCCTCCCCTGCTTTCCCTGTTTTCTAATAAGTCTAATAGTAATGACGTATTTACACATAGGAAAGTTTCTATTGTCATTAATTAAGTTATAATTTACAAATTCCTCTTTGATAATGGAGTAATTTGATGGACAGAATCACATAAATACGATGATCTTCACACAAACTAATAGGCAGTAGTTAATTTTTCTGAGGTCAGGTGAAGATTATGGAAGCCAGTTGGTTATCGATATTACCATTTTTAGTTGTGATTCCTATTGCCATATATACAAAACAGGTCCTTCCTGGATTGGTTGCAGGACTAGTAGTGGGATCTTACATTGTTTCCCCAACGATAATCGGCGGGGTTCAAACAATGCTTTTTTATGTTGTACAAGCCTTAATTGACGAAAATAATATTAAGATCATTGTATTCTTATATTCCTTTGCAGGACTTATTGGAATGATAAAAATAACCGGGGGAATTAAAGGATTTGTAGAGACTGCTGCCGAAAGGATTACTACGAAGAAACAAGCATTATTGTTAACCTATTTATCCACTATTGGGACATTCAGTGCCCCTACTTTTCGCTTTGTAACTATTGCACCAATCATGAAAGCATTACTTAAGAAAGTACCGATGTCTACTAAGGAACTGGGATTTGTCATTGAAACGACAGCCACTCCTATCATTGTACTTATACCTGTAGCAACTGCATTTGTAGGGTACATGGTTTCCGTTATTCAAATCTCAATTCAAAACGTAGGCAGTAGCGCGGATCCCTATTCCCTTTTTATTCAGAGCATTCCGTTTAACTTTTTTGCCTTTGTTATTATTTTGCTTGGGGTCTATTTGAGTTTTTTCCACCGCTCCCACACCGATGCACCTACTGAAATGGATACCGACGTGGAAGAAGATTGGCACGAATGTCATCCGGCAGTCGCAAAAGACTTACCAAACAAACCTTTAAACCTGCTTATACCTATCATTTTGGTAATCGGTTTAACATTATTTTTAACTTGGTGGGATGGAAGTGTACAAGGCTATCACTTCTTCGAGGCATTTATTAATGCCAATGTATTGGAAGCAATGGTGGTTGCACTAATCATAACAGTATTTCTTTCCATCATTTTATTTTTAGTACAGCGCTTTAAACTAGGAGAACTGATCGCAAGTTTTGTGGATGGAGGTAATGATCTTATGTCCGTCATCGTGTTACTATCAGTTGTATGGGGATTATCCTCCGTAACAGATGATCTAGGATTTTCAGGATTTGTTACTTCCTATACGGACTGGATTCCTGAGGCATTTATCGTTCCGCTTCTTTTTGTCTTTGGGGCAGCCATATCATATTTTATTGGTTCTGCTTGGGGAACTTGGGGGATGTTAATGCCACTCGGAATATCTTTAACCGCAGTGACAGATGTTTCTGTACCAGTGATTATTGGTGCAGTTTTTGCAAGTGGATCCTTTGGAGCTTTTGCTTCTCCTTTAAGTGATGACACGAATACGATCGCAAAAATATTAGACTTAAAAGTAATGGATTACGCTCGGTTTAAATTGAAGCCTGCTTTAATTGCAGCATCAATAACAACCTTGTTGTATGTGGTGGTTTCGTTTTTATTTTAATAGGAGCATGTTTGCTTAGACTTTATAGGAAGTACGGAAGAGTACAATAGTTAAAATATGTCAAATGGAGGTTTCTTCGTATGTTCGATCCTACCATATACGATAATTTAAAAGTGGTTTTGGAAGGGTATCTTTATGAATTAGATATAGGTGGACGGATACTCATAACGAACCGTAGAGATATTTTTGATCTAGCTTCCATGTCAAGGGAGTTCTCCATGGAGTTTCAAACAAGAGGGAGTAGTAAAGAAGATAGTTTTGGGGAAATAAAATTGTCTACTTCAATTAATGATTATAAAGACGAAATGATTCACGGTAATACAAAGGAAGCTGGCTGTGAAATTCAAATTTTTTTTAACACTAAAATAACTGATGTAAAACGAGAGTGCCCGTACATTAAAGAGCAGTTGAACCTAATTTGGAATAGTCGTCCAATGATCAAACAAGTTATTTCCTATAATTATGATGTCAAAGGATCAATGGTGAATAGAATTTCCTTAGATTTTAACCGAAAGATTAATGAAGATCAGATTGACGACATTCCAGACCTAATCGACCATTGCGTTCAATCCATAAGATTCTTAAAAAACTTGTTTCCGAATCATTAGACCATTTGACCAGTTCCATCATTAATGAATCCACATTTTGAATTGTCTTTATTCATATTCAACATTCAAACATAGTCTAAAAGTATTCACCGGAAAGTTCATCCTTCGTTTTCAGCACCTATCATTCATAGTTTCCAACGGGCGGCTATAGGAGAAGTCCTTTCTAAAGCAATAAATGTAATAGGAATTCCTCCCTCTGCCCCCAAACGCCCAACTTTTAGGATCAACATTAAAATAATATTGTCTCTCTGGCAGTAATACTGTCAACCAATCCCCTTCTTTTTTTCTAGTGAGATCAATCTTGTTTAATTTAAAAATCTTTTTTAACCATGACATTTCAACCTCTATTCTCGTATTTTTCATAAAATCACTTTAATTCCTCTCCAATACGGTACGTGAAATATAAACCTCCGTGGTAATTATCCATCATTTACATTTTACAGAATTCCATTTGTCTCCTATACTGAATAAATCCCACCCAGAGGAGGAGATAAGCTTGTTAATTATTTACTTTTTGTTGATACTATCAGTATTCATTACTTATTTCATATACAAAGCAAATCAAAATACACTTCAAATTAAGTTAAACACCATTTCACCAACACCATTTACCACAACAGATGCGAATACACATTACATCAGAGTATTACAGTTGTCAGATTTGCATTTAGAACATATCTCCATTACACCAGATAAATTATTTCAAAAAATAAAGAACCAAAAATTCGATATTATTGCAATAACAGGAGATTTTCTAGATCGTCCGAAAAGCATTCCGAAACTAGAATCCTATTTACAAGTTATTCAAAAATTAGATACAACGTACGGTATATATGCTGTATATGGAAATCATGATTATAAACTAAGGAAAAAACATTTAATCAAACTTGAAACTACTTTAAACAAATATAAGGTTTCTATTTTAAGAAATGAGAACAAATGGATTCCTATTGGTAACTCCAATGGTTTACAGTTGATCGGCATTGATGATCACCATTCAAAGAAACATGAAATTAGTAAAGCTTATGAAGGAATCACCGATTCTTTTTATCGTCTTGTATTAACCCATGATCCTAACATTGTATTTCAAATGGATGATTACGACTTTGAGTATATGTTGTCTGGTCATTTTCATGGGGGACAAATTTGCTGGCCAAAGCCATATCATCTAATGAAATTTGGTAAGTTAGTCCGCTTAAATCTTATTAAGGGGCTCATTCATTATAAAGGGAAAATTGTTTATATTAGTGAGGGTCTTGGACAAACAGGAATAAACATTCGTGTAGGAAGCAGACCGGAGATAACAGTCCATGAACTACAAATTACGTCATCCAATGCGCCTGCATTTGAAAAGGCGATATGATAAAAAGCCCAATTCCACATTGATGGATTGGGCTTTTTAAGTACACGTTAAATAATACAATTATTCATTAAACACCGTCCGGTTCCTACCTGCTCCAAAACCAGCAGCAATCATAATTAGGACAACGGCAAGAAATACATACAAAAGAACAGTAGAACTCCCTGTTAAATCTAGTAAGTATCCCATTAAAACAGGACCAAGTGCAGCAAGAGCATAACCAACGGATTGGGCCATTCCTGATAGTTCCACCGCTTCTTGTCCATTCGCAGCCCTTAAGCCGATCAGCGTTAAGGAAAGACTAATGGAAGCACCTTGTCCTGCTCCTATAAGAAGAATTCCTGCAGTCAATACACCTAAGTTACTTCCAAATAATATCCCGCTTATTCCAAACAAATATAGAATTCCAATGAATAGAACAATCCCCTTTTGGTTCTGGAACTTGTTTGCAAATATAGGGGTGAGGAACGTCATCGGCAGACCTGCAATTTGCATGGCAGAGACAAGCCATCCTGCCGCCGCTAAACTTATATTACTGCTGCTCAGTATTTCCGGAAGCCATGCGATCATACAATAAAATAAGAATGATTGCAGTCCCATAAATATGGTGACCTGCCAAGCGATATTTGATTTCCAAATAGAGTTTCCAGGCATTGTTACGTTTGGATTTGAATGATGCTCACTTTTCCGTAGTTGTGGAACCCAAATCACTATTGCCACTATGGTGAACCCCGACCAAATAATAAGGGCATATTGCCACCCTAAATTTAAATTAATTGCTAATGGAACACTTATTCCAGATCCCAGTGCGGCAAAGGAAGACATGGAAGTTGTATAAATGCCTGTTAATAATCCAATCCTTTCTGGAAAACTATTTTTTACAATGCTCGGTAAGATGACATTTGCGATACCAATTCCAATACCAACTAACGCTGTACCAAAAAATAACGTGATGGTAAACCCTGTGGAACGAATGAGAATACCACACATCAACGTAATTAATCCTGCGAATACCATTACCTCCTTTCCAAATCGGTTCCCCAGTTTTGGCGCAAGGAGAGAGAAAATGGCAAAAGATAGCAAAGGGAGTGTAGTAATTAATCCTGCTAGGCTATTAGAGATTCCTAAATCTAATCGAATATCACTTACAAGTGGTCCAACTGCAGTAATTGCCGGTCTTAAATTAAAGGAAACGAAGATTATGCCTAATATAATGACTACTCTTCTTGAAAATAGATATTGTAGCTTTGTAATTGTTTTTTTTTTCATAAAATAACTCCTTGTAATGGTCGGATGTTTTAGTATCAGCTTACCAATACCATAATACTTCCATCCTAACTTTACTAATCCTCCCTTTCTATTAGAATTTAGTTATACAAATGAGACAGAAGCCTCCGCAGTGGCTTCTGTCTCTCGACTTTATTGTATCGTATGTTATTTTATAAGTGAATTATCCGCTGCCATCATTTCTTTTATCCTTATCACTTCGTTATGGAGATCCATCATCAATCCTTCGAGTCTTTCGTGTTCTTTGATAGATATATTTTCATATTCAAAATAATGTTCTCTTAACTTGTATAACAGATCAGCATTCAATTTATTATTGTTCATATGAATATCACTCTGTTCTGCAAGTTCCTGTTGTGTTTCATCTATCTTTTCAGATACCTTTTTAATCTCTTCCACCTGTTTATCCTTTATATCTTCTAAACGCTGGTATAACCTTTCTAAGGAAACAGTTAAGATTTCATGATCATTTTTTACGTTTATGTGGTTTACATCATGATCTGACTTCAACCTTCGAAGGGATATTTCCAATTCCCCAATCTGATTCCCTAACCTTTCCTGATGTTTTTGCTGCAAGTTTTGAAAGTGCTCCCTTAATTCGTTCATTTCCTCCACTTGTCGGTCTGTCAGCATGTTAATTTGATCTGCAACCTTATCCAGTTCCTCAGCCTGCATGTGCTCAACCATACTGATAGCCTCAGATAGCTCCTTTGTTCTCTCACCAATTTGATTTGTAGATTTACTTAGTCCAGTTAAATTATTTACCAATTTTTTATTCGTTACTTCCAAATTATTTAAAGATTCCATTACCGTATTGTTGTAATAGAATGATTGATTATCAGACTCAACTATTTTCTTTCTGCGGAAAAGACCAGGAACGGCTTTGTAAAATATATTTCGCATTTGCAAAACCCCAATACATTTTTTTTGCTAAAAATTCGTCATTCGCCCTATTACTATATGTAATCAGTTCGTGAATTGACAATAGAAAATTAGTTATGTGCCAAGGAGGAGTGGAGAAAGGAATCATCGAATAATTAATGGTAAGAAAACGAAAGGTGGTATTCAGATGGAGAAACGTCATGAAGTATTATTTATTCAACTTGCTTCTTATCGAAATGAATTGTTGAGTCTCATAGAAGATTTGTCTGAAAAAGAAGTGGAAATTATACCTACAGGGTTCAATAATAATATACGCTGGAATCTTGGGCATGTATATCTGGACCAATATTTATGGATTGAATCATTAACAAAGGAAGAAACTCTCGTACCAAAGGAATTTCTAACATGGTTTGGCTTTGGAACGAACCCTACATCATTCACAGATCAAACCCCCACATTGAAGCAACTAAAAAAATTACTTAAGGAACAGCCTACACATATTAAAGAGACGTATGGAAAAAGACTAGATGAGGAGTTTTCCCCAACTGAAATGGGTATGTACACTTTAGAACAGGTGTTAATCAGGACCATTTTTCATGAAGGTATGCATATGCAAGCAATTATGGACTTAAAGAATTTTATAAAATAATAGTAACTCAATAGAAAAAGGACATGGAATAATCCTTGTCCTTTTTCGATTTGTGAATAGGTGTTGTTACCTATACTTATATCAAGCAAATAGGCCTTCACGCTTCATTATTTTTTCATACAACTCTTCCAGTGTTCCTTGGTCATCAATGGTGTACTTCGGTTCTCCCCGATCAATAACATTCCCTTCCACTAAAAATGTTTTCATCCCAAGCTGAGATGCAGACATGTCTTCCTGCTTATCGTTCCCAACCATGATACAGTCTTCTGGATCTACGGAAAGTTTGTCACAAATATACTGATAATACTCTTTATGAGGTTTAGTAAACACACTCTCTTCGTAGACCGTGACAATTTCAAATGGGACATCATGGATACCTGCCCATGTTAATCTGTGGTAAATAGCCGCTCTAGGAAACACTGGATTTGTTGCAACTGCAATTCGGAACCCTTGTTCAAGTGCTGCATCCACAACTTTTCTAGCTGTCTCTGTTGGTTGGCAAAGATAGGAAAAAGTCGGGAAGATGGTTTGATAAAAGTCATCTAAAATTGGCCAAATATCCTCCCTGCTAACTGGAAGGAGTGATAAAAATGTCGCTTCAAATACTTGTTCATTTGTTTTATCAGGTTCTAAATTCGTAAGCATAGCGTTGGTTCCAGCTAACAATGCCTTAATAAACTCATGGGGGTCGGTCATGTGTGCCACTCTTGGGGCAAGTTCTTTTAAATAATGTTGTACAAATTGTTCTGTGTCCATTGGAAGTAATGTGCCGTCTAGATCAAATAAAATCACTTTTGCCATAGTATATAACGCCTCTCATCTTTGTTTTTAAAATTAAATTATACCATATTTTGTATGTGATTGGATGATAACTATTTTGTTAATTGGCATCAGGTTTTTAATACTTTTGCGCAAGTTCCTTTAATTGATTAGTTGCCCGCAAACATATGGCTTTTACTTCGGAAATCTCCATCATAAAATGCTCAGCTGTGGATTCTATGGCAGATCTTCCGTTAACAATTAACCTTCCTTGTTTTTTAAGGTTTTCTTTTTCTAATTTTCTAAAATGGCTATAAACCGATTTTTCCGGTTCGGGCAAACGTTTAATCAATTTATCTCGCAGTTCAAAATAAGCATCTTTTTCGTATTGATCCATAACATCCAAGCCTCCTTTTAGGATTTCCTATATATTTCGACAAACGAAGGGAATACACCTTTATATTGTTTGAACCATGTCATCATACACACTATACTATTGTTGAAGTATTCAAAGCATTTACCATTAAAACGTTGGAGTGATTATGTTGATTACTATTGGGGATTATGTCATCGTTAATAAGCAAGGATATACAGGGTATGTAGGGAAAGGAAAGGTAATCGACATCTGCAAAGATTTCAAAGACATGGAGCAGTATTTTTCTGAAGACCATCCTTATTACTCCATTTATGTTTCTTGGATCCAAAATAATCGAGAGATTTATATTGTGGACCTGGATGGTAATTTAGGAAAAGCAGGTTTTTTCATAAAGGAACTTACGAAAGGATAATGGAACATCTTCTAGTAAGGAGATAATATAAGGACCTCTCCTTTGTTTTCCAAGATACTATATTTATTACATTTATTCTATTTAAACTTATATTAAATACTGTAATGTACAAAATATAGAATAACTTGTTCTGAAAGGAGTACCCCTTACCATATGAAACATTTACAAGCATTTTTAATTAAGTATGCCTTTGCCGTCCTCGTCACTCTTTCTGCATTAACGATTCTAAATGCATCTACTGCCTGGGTACTGGCAATTACTCTGATCGTTGTTGTTCCTGCTTATCTTATTGGGGATTTGTTCCTCTTTCCTAGATTTGGCCATCTCATTGCGGGAATAGCTGACTTTGGTTTATACACATTATACTTCTGGTTTGTCGTCTTTGGTTTTATAGACATGACTGCAACAGGATTTTTTGCAGCTGTTTTTACAGCCTTGAGTATTACATTTGTGGAAGTATTTTATCATGAATTCGTAATTTCGAGGATGATGAATATGAGGAGATATGAACCAAAACCGATGTTACAGAAACAGTTACAGACAGAGTTTTCAGAGGAAATAGATCCTGACATCGAAAAAGATCCAAAAAAATAAATAAAGAAACTACAATCGATTCACTCCCTTTCACAATAGGAGTATTTTCAAGTAAAATAAGAATCAAAAAGGGAGTTTTACATTTGAACTATAAAATGATTGTATTAGATATGGATGATACACTACTTTTAAGTAATAACACAATTGGATCTCACACAAAAAATGCCCTTTTGAAAGCCCAAGAAAAAGGGGTAAAAGTCGTTCTGGCATCGGGTCGTCCACCTGCAGGAATGAAAAAATATGCACAAGAACTGCAGTTGAAAAAAAATGGCAGTTTTATTTTAGCTTTTAATGGCGCCGAAATATTTGATTGTCAAAGTGATGAAGAACTGTTCAGTAGCAGATTATCTCTGGATAACATCCAAGAGTTATATAGGATTAGTCAAAGGGAAAATGTTTATCTACATACGTTTGTAGGAGAAACCATCATTACTGAAAAAAATAACCCTTATACTGAAGTGGAAGGGAAATTAAATAAACTCCCTATTAAAGAAGTCCCAAATTTTTTAGAATTTGTAAAGGATCCCGTTGTTAAACTATTGATGTGTGCGGAACCGGAAAAACTTATTCAAGTGGAGAAAAAGTTGAAACTTGAGCTACAAGGAAGGTTCAATATTATGCGTTCAAAGCCATTTTTTCTAGAGTTTCTTGAATTAGGTGTTTCCAAAGGTACGAGTATACTTCAACTTATAAAACAGTTAGGAATAAAAATAGATGAGGTCATTGCAGTTGGTGACTCTTACAACGACCTTGAAATGATCGAATTGGCAGGTTTCGGGGTTGCGATGGGAAATGCTCCAGATGATATTAAGGAAAAAGCAGATTTTGTTACAGATACTAATGATAATGAAGGGGTTGCTTCCATCGTCGAAACATTTATCTTAAATACTAATCCACCCCAATAATAGAGAGAAATAAATCCTTCCATGAAGTATTATCACGATACTATATAATATGGTTGCACCACTGGTAAGTCCCATAATAAGTCTGCTCGGTTGAAAAGAGCAGACAAACCAATTCCCTATAGTTAGTAACAAAATTGATAACAGACTTTTGAGCCCATAAAAATAAATTGGATTGAACTCCCATAAATATTTCATCAATACATTTTTTTCTTCCATAAAACCAAAATGAAGTCCAATCCCTGTAAAGAGCATGTCCAGAAAATTGAATAAAGCAAGAAAAACAAAGAGGACTAGTGTATATTTCTTTTTATCGTTCATCTATATTCACTTCCATGACCATTTTTTACTTTTCTTCTTGTTCGTTATTAAGAATAACAAGAAATGTTACTACTTACAAGTTAAATGTATCACCCCTTAAGTAAAACTCAATTGATTTAGGTATATTCATATATATTTAAATCTTTATCACTTTCATTTACTGGTATACACGCGCCTCCTTTGTTCTTTATTAAGAACTTAAGAGTGCTGATTTAAAATAAATGCCTCCACATGATGAGAAATTATGGATTTTGAAATAGACCTGAATCTATGTTAGCCAGAGGCATACTCTAGATGGATTTAATATCGCAAGTTCAGGAGAGATTTTTATCCTTAAAATCACAAACAAAGTTTCCATTTCCGAATAGGATATTTTTAGAGGGTGTGGTGATGGTGGCAAGAAAGATTAATGAAGAAAAACTTGAAGCCCGAATCTTTGAAATACAACGGAATTTAGCCATTGTTGTAGCTATTCTCATATTTATGGGACAGTTATCCATTATAGGTGTATTCGTAACACCAAGGGGTTTTCGTGTGACATTAGCTGGACCTTTAACCGGGTCCAGTCGGATAAAAAGTGTCACCAATAACCCAGTAGTAAATATGATAATTGATATCATTAATATCGCTATTGCTAAAATGTTAATCATTGATCAGTTCCGTATTACAGGTACTGTATTAACCCATAATGGATTTACAATAAACTGTGGAGGCCCTTTGCTGGGTACCGCTAGAACTCAACCGAAGATTCCCCGGATAATATCTGAGTATGATAATCTCCATGATGTACTTTGTCGTTTTTTTAATATCGACCCGAAATCGTTTAAATAAAGAAGGGAGTGGAATGTGAATGGCATTAACTGATATTCCCCCTATTAAACTTCCTAGAAAAGCAACATTTGCCTTAGGAATCACTTTAATCATATTTATCTATTTCTTTACAGAATTTAAAGAAGAATAAGTGTATTTATTCCTAGGTTCCAACACACCCACTAAAAGAAGTTGGAGCCTATATTTTTTAAAAAATCAGATTATTATTTACAAAATTTTGAAACATTTTTACTAACCCACTCGTCTTATATAGAGTAGAAACATTTATTACATGAAAAGGGGCGACGTGGCAGTGAAGAAATTACTAGTTACCGTTATTACTTTTCTATTTGTAATAGGTTGTCATTATGGTAAAGATACAAATGTTACATCGGACATGCTGTTGGCAGAAACAATCATTGCCAATAATCGTGCTGCTGATATTTTTATATTTAACGATCATACATATGAACGGGTTAATAATGGATACCATCTGGAGGACATTGTTCACGAGGAAATTATCGACAAAAAAATCGGTGAAATCGTTGAGTTGTATAGTAATAAAGATTCCATCAAAAATGGAATGGCCAACTTACTCCCAGAAGGAACAGAGATATATTCCACTTTGACCAGTATGGATGATGAAATCCTTCTGATCAAAGTGAATGGTCAATGGCTTGAATATAAGATTGTGGAAATGAATTAGTTAGGGCCTAGTCTTCCATTTCGTACATGACTGTTGGATTAAAAAGAGAATCGTTGAGAGGTTGTTTGAATTGTTCAATATGCTGTCCATTAGTATATTCCATCATTTCATTTTCTATTTTCTGTAAATCTTCCTGGATCATTCCATAACCTGGATCGGTTACCTCTACTTCGTTCAACTTTTTTTGTAGCATTTCCCTCGTTTCCATTAGTACATACAGATTTTCCAATTTTTCAAAATAGGATATTGGCTGATATTTCATTGTTAATCCTCCCGCAGAATAGAAACATTTTTTTTGATTATGGTTTGATTATATTTAAGATCATTAGTTATTATGTCAATTTTATGAAAATCTAGTTTTATTTTTTCCCCTATTTCTTATACTATTCAAAATAAGGTTGCCCAGAATTAGGACAACCTGCAAAAAACACTTGTTATGTTAGAAGGCACTGAAAAGTGGTGCTTTTCCACTTTTACAGTGCCCTCGAAGCAATGAGTCTAGCCGTCGCAATCGTTAAAAAGCCTGATAGGAGCGGTTTTCTCCTATCAAGCGAGCGACGAGCGAAGCCATTGCCATACAAATAAAAGGAACTGAAAAAGTTGTTTAAACTTTTTCAGTGGCCTCTTATGTTATTTCCCCTTTTTTCGTATATTCATTTAGGTACTCATTATTCACTGTTGCAAAATGATCATCTTGGAGACTATACTCCCCCTGGCCTGGATGTGGAGTTTCATGTTCAATTTCAGGAATATCCACTTTCTCTATTTCTGGAATCTTTTTCTTTTCTTTCGTTTGTTTCTTTTCATCCATTGGTTGTATACCCCTTTTTATCCCTTTGAACCAGGTCCTGTTTTTGGACGATTATGGTTACTTCGGGTGTATTCTTCTTTTACATCAGGAAGACTTTCCTTCGGTGTTTTATTATTTGTTAGAACAGCATCCCTTTGTCCATGTCGTTTTCGCATTTTTAACTCCTCCTCCATTCAAGGTTAGTTTATGATAAAAGTATTGCTGAAAAACAAGGTAATTTCTGAATATTGTGGAATGAAATCCCTATAAGAAAAGCGTAATCGCCTATGAACACGAGCGTAGGACAGTGGAGGAATGACAACAGAAGTCCGCTCTTTGACTTCGGTTGTCACTTCCGAAGTGCCCCGTAGAGAGTAGGCGATGGAGCTAGACAACTTGCCCGAAGGTGCCAAAACTTATTAATTCTTATCTTTTAAGAAAAGCGCAAGCACCTATGAACACGAGTGTAGATTTAAAAAAGAAGGTGGACCTAAAAGCAATCGCTTTTAGGTCCACCTTCTGATTGTTTAATTACTGTTCCACTGCTTTTGATTCTAAAATCTTTTCCACACTTGTAATCTGAACACAAAGACAAAGGATATCCATTGCTTTTTCTAATTCTTCTAGAGATGGGAACGTAGGAGCAATTCGGATATTCCGATCCCTTGGATCTTTTCCATAAGGGAAGGTTGCGCCGGCACCTGTCAACGTTACACCCGCTTCTCTTGCCATGGAAACAACTTTCTTAGCACAACCATCCAGTGTATTTAAACTGATAAAATAACCACCATTCGGTTCATGCCAAAAGGCAATATTTTTATCTGAAAGTTCCTCTTCTAATTTAGATAAAACCATATCAAATTTAGGTTTAATGATTTCTGCATGTTTTTTCATGTGCTCTTTTAAGTTATCTTTATCTTTAAAGAACCGTACATGACGAAGTTGATTTAGTTTATCAGGACCAATGGTTTGAAAAGAAATTAACTTTTTAATATAGCTTAGGTTTTCTTCAGTGGATGCCATCACACCTATTCCAGACCCTGCAAATGTAATTTTAGATGTTGAACTAAACATAAAGACTCTGTTCGGGTTTCCAAATTTTTTACACGCAGTTAAAATATTCTTTAATTGATCTGGATCCTCCGTTAAGTGATGTACTGTATAGGCGTCATCCCAGAATATTCTAAAATCAGAGGCTTTTGTCTCCATTTTTGCCAACCTGTCCACTACTTCATCGGAATACGTAATTCCGTCTGGGTTACTGTATTTTGGAACACACCAGATTCCCTTTATCGATTCATCCTCTGCTACCAGTTTTTCAACAACATCCATATCTGGTCCATCATCTTTCATATCCACTACAACCATTTCAATATTAAAAAGTTCGCAAACGGAAAAATGACGATCATAGCCTGGACTAGGACAAAGAAACTTTATTTTCGGTATCTTCCCCCATGGGGTTTCCCCTTCTTGAACTCCAAAGATCATAGCCCTCATGACGGTATCGTGCATTAAGTTTAAGCTGGAATTTCCCCCAATTAAAATTTCCTTGGGACTTACTTCAAGAATCTCCGCAAAAAATTCTTTAGCTTCTGGAATGCCATCAAGTCCACCATAATTACGGCTGTCTGCTCCATCAGAAGCTTTAAGATTACTTTCTGATTGAATCACATCAAGCATGCCATTGGATAGGTCAAGCTGTAATGGACTGGGTTTTCCCCTGGACATGTCTAAATTTAATCCTTGTTTCTGATATGTAGCATATATGCCCTTTAAATCTGACTGAATCTCTTTCAATTCACTGACACTTAACGTGCTAAAATCACTCATATTCTAAACCCTCCTAGAAGATTTCATAACCTCATCATAGCTCATAATTATAAAAACTACTGTGATTTTTAAGGCAATTTTGTTACTTTTATCCTTCGAGGTTTTCATTCTACTCATTGTGTTTTTAAATGGTCAAAAAGGAAAGATTATACTGCTTTATTTTAACATAAATTTTGGACCGTATGAATCTTCTAACTCCTCATCTGTCTAATTAAGTTCCCTTTTTTCACAATATGTTTTCTCTACTTCTTCTATCTTGCTGACTTCCGGACTTTTGCCTGAATAGGAAAAAGGCAATTCCTCCATGAACTTCCCATCTTTATAGACATGGATTGCCCCATTTTAATTTATGACACTGAATTCTGGCTCGAAACGGTATCCATTTCGTTCGATCACTCCCATTTTTCCCAACTCCTATTCAGAAAGACTATAGTACCTCCGAGGACACTAAAAAAGTTGTAAGATACTTTTTCTGTGCCCTCCTATTTTGTTGCAATATAAATTGTGCAAAAAATAATAGTACAGACTAAAAAGAAGCATATTAACTATAAATGTCTTATGCGAAAGGGGAATGACCATGGAATACCAGCCAAGGGAAATATTATTAGACGACCTAATTCATACCTTACAGCCACTTATTGAAAAGTATGACCTGGAGGAAATCGGTATTTTCGAGGAAGAGGGTCAAGGTAACAACTATTATTTGGGATATCGTGTATTAAAAGATGGCAAAGAATTCATCGTTCACCTCCCTTATGAGAAAAATAAAGAGGGGAATTTAGGCAAACTTAAACAAGAATGGGCTATTGAAACGGAGGAAGCTGATGATATTGATTTACATGGATACAAAAATCTAGATGAAGTATTCTATACGATAAGTCAAGGACTACATTAATCGCAAACAGCTAATTCGTTACTACACTTTGGTGATCCCAAACTTATTCCCAATTACAATTTATGGGATCACCATAATTAAATGTATTTTCCTTATTGAACTTTCACATCACCGACACCAGAATCGATGAATATTGTCAGTACAACATCTCCACCATCATAAGCATCATTCACATAGTAAATACCATCTTTCGTTAATCCGTCTACAGAAATACTCCCTAAGCCCTGGTTTATTTCCAATCTCACTCCCACATCAGTTGGCAGAATAATGACTGTTTCTCCGACTCCAGTAGATATATTACTATCAAATGATTCTACCCAGTCTCCCGATAGATCAACAATGGTTTCCCCAACTCCTGTGTCAATGTTTAAATCCGTAAGCTGTAATCCCTCAAGATTTATTTCTGAAGTACCTACTCCAGTCTGCACTCTTAAGTTAATCGGTATGGATTCATTTAATGTAATATTCCAGTCATTTCTATTATTCTTAGACGAAAAAAAATCGAAATTCATCGTAAAAAATGTTCTTGAACCTTTCTCTTTCACGTTCAAATAACCTCGATTTCCTTTCACATTATAATCAACTGCCGGATCTGTCTGAGATACAAACGTTCCTTCCATCAAAAAATCAGTTCCACCTTGAAGGATTAATTCACCCACACTCATATCTAAATCCACATCCACCATTTCTGCCCCGTCCAGTTCAACATTTGCTGATGACTGTACAGATGCACTTCCAACTCCAAAAACACTGTAACCCATGGCGAAAGAAGCAACTACTCCACCAGTAAACACAATAAGTCCAATAATGAATACTTTCTTTAATAAACTTGCACCCAATTTAATCCACCTCTTTATAAAAATATAATTCCATACTCTCTACTACCATGCAATTACCCCATGCCACCTTAAAAGTCTATTATATGCCTTTCCATTATATAGAAATAAAAGTGACAAAGATATACATTTTCATAAACTTCACTTCTATCAAAAAAAGATATAATGATAAATTAAATCATCATAATTTATACTTTTATTTTATATAATGCCGAAAGAATCCAAATCTGACGGAGGTTGGATTATTATCTACGGATTTAGACGGAGAAAATATCCGAAATTATACGACTTAAGACGTACTTAGGAAGTTATGAAATTAGACAAGTTATTAATAATTTTGCATATTATCTTAATGACACTAAAAATAGGATGATGTTAATGCATACAGAATTACTTATGATATTCTTAATAAGTGTGATAACTGATTTAGATAATATTGTAATCTATCTATATTTTTTGAAGAAAAAACCAACTATACTTTTTATAGCCATTTTTGTTGGAATACTTAGTTTAAATAGAACGATCTATGTTTCCTTTGTTCATCAACTAACAAATATACCCGGTATTCATATTTTAATTGGTTTATTTATTTTATTTATCGCCTTTAAAATGACCACAAAGCAATTTGCTGTTGATCGAAGAAGAAGAACAAATGTAATTAAAACAGTTGGAACGATTCTTGTAGTTGATTTTTTCCTTTCCATTGATGGGGTCATATTGATAACCAATGTATCCGATACGTATAGTTTAATTTTTGTTGGTATCGCCATGAGTCTTTTTCTCTTACTTCTTTTTTCGCCACTTGTCTTCCACCTGCTGAAGTATTTTCCTTGGTTTTATCTTTTGGCTGGTACATTTATTGGATATACAGGTACTAAAAGTATAATAAGTGACCCATATGTTCATCATTGGATTATGGTTTTAAATCATAAACTACCAGGCGTTGATGTAATAAATCTCTTTTCTTTATGTATTGCCCTGCTATTATTTGTAATTGGAATAGGTAGGAGAATTGGAAATGACCGAATAGTAAAAGTAAAATAAATAGATTGAAAATGAGACTGGGACATGATTAAAGTGTTTGATTTGAAAATCCACCAACGCAATATATAAACATAACGAAGGATTACCGAAGCTAATGATTACATCTACTATTAATTCGTTCGAATTTCACAGTGATTAAAACACTTTTGTCCCAGACTCTCTCTTCCTTACCGTTTTGTATTACTTTTCTTTGCCGCTTCTTGTCCTTGACTAACTACTTCTCCAGCGTGCATATCATCTGGGGATTTTCCCAATGGATTCACACTACGATCCCCAGGTACCTTTTGATTTTGACTTCTTGACGCCTTTTGTTTTGCCACATTCTCACCTCCTAAACAATCATACTATTTCCTAATTTAGTCTTCTTATGAATTGCAGGAAAAAACTAATTAAGTGGTGAAACTCAACTCCTTTCTATTACTGTGCTAAAATGTACTTTAAGATTTACTTTCGTTTCATAATAATTCAATCAGAGGTGAAAAGTTTGGGAACTTATTCAAAGGTGAAATTCGATTTACATACACATCATGAACGTTGTGGACATGCAGTGGGAAAAATACAGGATTATATTGAAAGCGCCATAGAGAAAGAGTTCACTGTTATTGGAATTGCTGATCACACCCCATATTTTTCCAGTAAGGAAGATCAACTTTTTCCAGGAATAGCTATGGCCAAAAGTCAATATACTGAGTACATTCGTGAAGTTCTACAGTTGAAAGAATATTATAAAGAAAAAATTGACGTCCTGTTAGGTATTGAATCGGATTTTTTTCCTGATCATATTGAAACATATCGTCAACATTTTGACCCTTATCCATTTGATTACATTATCGGATCAGTTCATTACGTGGATGAAATTAACATATTTAAAAAGGGGCGGTGGGATGGACTGACTGAAGAGCAACAAGTACAAACAAAAGAGAATTACTATCAACTGATCAAGCATTCCGCCAAAAGTGGACTATTTCAAATTCTCGGTCACATTGATGCAATGAAAGGATTTTACCCCCCTTTTTCTTCGATTCAAACAGATGTGGTTCAAAAGACATTAAAGGTTATTGGTGAAGTTGGCATTGCAATAGAAGTCAATACTTCAGGCAAAACAAAAGACGTTGGGGGTTGGTACCCTTCCGATGATATTTTAGAGATGGCATGTCATTATGGTGTGAATGTTACATTCGGTTCAGATGCCCATCATCCAAGCAGAATTGGTGACGACTTTGAGTTAGTGGAACAATACCTTAAGAACATAGGATTTAAAGAATGGGTCTACTTTAAAAACAAGGAGAAAATAAAAGTCCCACTATAAACCTCTTTGTCCAATAGACATAAATCACATGGGTAGTTACTTATTTCCTAAAATTAATATCAGTAAAAAACACAGTAGTACAATTCTTACCACTGTGTTTTTTTATTAATCTCACTTGCACCATCACCGTTTAATCAATTTAATGGAAACCTACTTATTCCTTATGATTGTATTCTTCTGGCTCATCAAAGCAATTAATTCCCCATTGATTCTTTGATACTCTTCTGTGTCTCGTAAAAATAACGGTAACTTCCCTAGTAATTCCGTTATTTTTGTCTCAATGACCCATAACTCTTCCTGAGAATCACCTGCTGATTTTCGATTTTTCCGTTCTTCATACTCTTTCAATCCCATTTCTATTCTTTTAATTTCTTTATTTTCTATAATAAGCAATTTATCACAAAGTTTTTCCATAAAATAATGGTCATGGGAAACAATAATGAGTGTTCCTGTATAATACTTTAAAGTTTCCTCCAATTGCTCCCTGCTCGGAAGATCCAAGTGATTCGTCGGTTCATCTAAAATAAGCACATCATAATCTTGGAGTATCATATAAACTAGTTTTACTCTCGTTCTTTGCCCAAGGCTAAGGGTTTCCATTGGTTCCGACAATTGTTTGTTTTTTAAACCCATGTTTGCTAGTATGGTCCTTGCCTTAGAAATTCGTTCTCGCTCAGGAATATCCAAGAACTCAAGGGCACTTTTTTGAACAGGTAGATCATTCACATCTTGACTAAGGTAGGCTATCTTTAAGGATTCACTTTTCCACAACTTTCCTGATGAAACCTCTTCCTGGCCCAGCAACATCTTAATGAATGTGGTTTTTCCCGCTCCATTAGATCCAAATAATCCGATTTTCTCTCCCTGTTTCACATAAAAATAGCTGCTCTGAAAGAGAATTTTCTGACCAAATGTTTTCGATACGTTCTGTGCCTCCAGGATACGTTTTCCCCGTTTCCCATCTGCCTCAAACTGAAAGGAAATAGATGTTTCATCTTTAGGTTTTTCTACTTCATCTTGGGATAATTGTAACTCCAGTCGGTTTAATTTTGATTTAATTTGTTTATCTTTTTTCTTTGCCTGGACTCTTCCATATTCCTTTATACCTGACTCTAAACTGACTCCTGTTTTTCCCGCCTCCCGATGACCCTTAGTGGACCATTGTTTTAAGGTTGCAATTTGTTCGTATATTAAACTGATTTTATTTTGTTGTTTTTCATAGTCGCGACGATGTTTTTCCCGCTCCATTTTTTTCAATTCCTGATAAGTTGTATAATTTCCTTTATACTCCTTCACATTAAAATCTTCGATCTCCATTATTTTTGAAACTATTTTATCAAGAAAATAACGGTCGTGTGAAATAATAATAGCAGAACCTTCAAAAGAATTGATCTTCTCTATCAGCCAGTTTATTCCTTGTAAATCTAGATGATTTGTTGGTTCATCCAAGATCAGAATACTTGGTTGACCTTCCCATATTTCTGCTAATGATAATTTTAATTTTTCTCCACCACTCAAATGATCAAAACGGATATCTTCCCAATCGTATATTTTCTCTAACCCTAATTCACTTGTCTGATGTAAAAGGCTACCATTTTTATGTTTGATGTGATAATCAATTGTATAATCAGTAGATTGAGGTAAATAGCCAATCTGTCTATTCAAGGACACCATCTTAACTGTCCCTTTATCAGGATGAAGAAACCCCATTAGTAATTTTACAAGTGTTGTTTTTCCAGTTCCATTCCAGCCTACCAATCCAATTTTTTCACCTTTCTTAATATCAAAAGACATACTTTTAAAGATCTGTTTATCTCCATAACTTTTGTCTACATTTCGAACTTGAATGATTGTCATTAGTTTCACCTCTTGGATTAAAGAATCAGATCAGGGAGGTGAATAAATGTAAAAAAACCTCCCTATGTTCCTAGAGAGGATCTTACAAAAAATAATTATGACCTTAATAAACCGAATACATTGCATCTTAAAATAGATAGCAAACGGAATAAAACATCTAATTTAACAGATGGGTTAAAAAGGGCATACTAATCCAATTCTCTAGGTTCCTCATTTTATTCTTATGAGTACTCTAAAAAAAGGATTAATACTTCATTGCTCCTTTACCATCCCTTTCAAATTAACATACAATACCCTTTTAGTATATTCCAATTCAATTATTTGTCAATCAAATTTCTTCTAAAATATGGATATCTTTCATTTAGAATAACAGTTCATATACTTCATTTAATTCTTTGGCACGTTCGGCATCTAACTCATCCCTGGCATAGTCAATTTCAGCCCTCAATATTTTATTAAGGACAACAGTCTCCTCTTCACTTAAATCTCTGACAAACTCCCCTTCTCCTTTGTATTCTTTCCTTTCTAATTTTTCATAAATTCCCTTTGAAACATGATTATATTCAATATGGTTAGAAAGGGATTCTCTTAAATAAGCCAGTGTTTTTTCCAAGCTGTTCACCTACTTTTGGGAATATGTAAAGTACAGAAATAGGATGCTATACTTCCCCCAATTGCATACATAATTATGCTAAATTGCTGGAATAAGAAAAGCGCAAGCGCCTATGGTCACGAGCGTAGGGCAGTGGAGGAATGACAACTGAAGTCCGCTCTTTGACTTCAGTTGTCACTTCCGAAGTGTCCCGTAGCGAGTAGGCGATGGAGCTAGACAATGCCCGAATGTGCCAAATCATATAAATTCTCAGCTTACAAGATAGACAGAAAGAGGCTGAGACAAAAGTATTTAATCAATGTCAGCCCCGAACGAATGGATGGTTGTTACAAGCATTAGCTCCGGAAATGTCCTTCGCAATGGTTTGTATTGTTCGGATTATCAATTAAACACTTTATGCTCCAGCCTCTTCTAAACAACCTTATTAATATGCTTTTGCCCAGTAAACCATATGTTTCGCTTTTCTTCCGCAACAAACACAATTTTCATCTAAGTTTTCCTGTTCAAATGGAATACAACGGGATGTTACACCAGTTTCCTCTTTTATTTTTTCTTCACAAGCTTGATCGCCACACCACATGGCCTTTACGAATCCTTGATTTTCCTTGAATGTCTTTTTAAAGCTATCATAATCCTTTTCCACATGCGTTTTTGCTTCCATTTTCTTTTTAGCATTATCATACAAGGACTGCTGGATTTCCTCCAATAAAGTAGTGATTTTGACTTCTAATTCTTCGTTTGGAACAAATAACTTTTCCCCAGTGTCCCTGCGCACAAGAACTACTTGATTTTTCTCGATATCCTTTGGTCCAACTTCTAATCGTAAAGGAACACCTTTCATTTCGTATTCATTATACTTCCATCCAGGCTTCTTATCACTTGCGTCTATTCCAACTCGGAAAGTATTCGACAATTTCTCTTTTAATTCATATGCGTGATCAAGGACACCTTCCTTATGTTGCGCCACAGGAATAATCATGACTTCCGTTGGAGCCACTTTTGGAGGAATAATCAGACCCCTGTCGTCACCATGAACCATAATCATCGCCCCTATGACACGGGTTGTAAATCCCCATGACGTCTGATGGACGTATTGTAGTTCCCCATTTTGATCAGTATATTGAATTCCAAATGCCTTTGCAAAACCGTCCCCAAAATGATGAGAAGTGGCAGTCTGCAGTGCTTTTCCATCGTGCATTAAACTTTCAATAGTATAGGTTAATTTTGCACCTGCGAATTTTTCCTTTTCCGTTTTTTGACCTTTAATAACTGGAATTGCTAAGTAGTTTTCTGCAATTTCCCCATAGACGTTAAGCATTTTTACCGTTTCTTCTAAGGCATCTTCATCCGTTGCATGTGCCGTATGACCTTCCTGCCACAAAAACTCCAATGTACGTAGAAACGGTCTTGTTGTTTTTTCCCATCTTACAACGTTAGACCACTGGTTATACAACTTCGGTAAATCACGGAATGAGTGAATAATTTTTTTATAATGTTCGCAAAACAGTACTTCTGATGTAGGGCGTACACATAGACGCTCCTCTAGTTTTTCGGTACCACCATGTGTTACCCATGCCACTTCTGGGGCAAATCCTTCAATGTGATCCTTTTCCCTTTGAAGTAGGCTCTCAGGAATAAACAGCGGCATATAAACGTTTTCATGACCTGTTTCTTTAATCCTTCTGTCAAGGGCCCCTTTAATGTTTTCCCATAAGGCATACCCATACGGGCGAATAATCATAGATCCCCTTACACTGGAATAATCCACAAGATCGGCTTTAGTAACAATATCTGTATACCATTGGGCAAAGTCTTCGTCCATTGCCGTGACTTCTTTTACAAACTTCTTTTCCATTTTGTTCACTCCATTTCTCAAAAAATATGTTCGCAGAAAACAAAAAAAGCCCTCATCCCTAAAAGGGACCAAGACTTGGCGGTACCACCCTAATTTATAAAACCAAGAATAGGCTTTATACTCTTATCATGATAACGGAATGGATCCGCTGCGGTTTACGCAGAACTCCGAGGCAGGTTCAAAAGGTTGTCATAGGAGCCTTTCAGCTGTGAACTCCCTCTCTGGAAAGACATGGACCATTTTTACTTTTCCTCTTCTTCGTCAAAGGTTATTTTCCAAAAAATTATACCCATCTATCCATATACTGTCAAGTATTACATAAGTATTTTATTATCATACACTATTCTACCTTCTTTTTTTCGTGCATGGAATAATTTTATGATTAAGAATCTTTTATAATCGTTTCTATTTCATCTATTGTCATGTTTTGTTTTATACCAGGTAATTTGCTTATATATGTAAATATTTCCCCATCCGATAGGTCTAAGTCATTTTTCAGGCCATTAATAATTGTTTTTAAATACGCAGGGGAAGGTTTTCTAATCTCAACATATTCTAGTTCTTCAGGATGTGTAAACGTAAAGATAGGGTATCCTGCATCTTCTCCAAGATAAACAATATTCCCGTACCAAGAATCCCTAAATACTTTAGAACCTAACTGCCTCACTTCTCCCAAGTTAAGAATTAAATCCTCTATTCCATGATTTTCCTGACTTACAACATCAATAAACTGCTCTTCCGTAATTAAATACATATTACTGTATGTACGGATATCCTCATCCTTCTTAAGTCCTATAAAGGCAACTCCTTGATCTTGCCATCTTTTTGATTTTTTTGCAAAAACCATTTGGTAATTCATGACATAGGCTTTTTCATCAACAGGTAAAGAATGATCCCTGCAACCTGTTTCTGCCTTATCGGATCCTTTCGGTGTCCCACCTTGAATATAACAAAGGAAACGTTGTTTGTTCATGTTAGATCCATAACTAGCATACCAGACATAGTTGTTCGCTTTCATCGTATCCCTCTCTTTTAAATCATTTATCAATTATCGTTTTCCAATAGCCACATAATGAATTTCCTGAAAGTAAAAGGATTCATCCAAAAACATCAATTCAATTTCATCCAGAGCATCTTTTAACCATTTATATTCCGTTTGAAAACGTTCGTTATCAGGAAATTTTTCTGCCCGATTCTTAAAATAGTTATAGCGGAATATGAAATTTTCCTGAAATAGATTATTCCTATCCTCTGAATTCATTTTTGTGGTATCTCGGAAATTGTAAAACATTTCCACTTTTTTATATCCGGTTTTCCTTAACTGATGAAAAAACTTCCGGGCATTTTCCCTATCAGATGCACCTGCCACCTTTTGTGTTAACTCCAATGCAGTTCCAATTAGATTGTATTCATCAGGATAGGCGATTTTTGATCCGTCATCTGATCCCCGGACGATGATATATCCTCCTGGTTTAATTAGCTTCCTTAAATTGAGAAGTGCCCGTGTTGGATTAGCAAAATGATGGATTGTGAAGGCTGCAAAAACCCAGTCAAACTTTCTTCCCCCATGTTTTTGGATGATACTATCCATCGTCTCCAAAAAATTGTTGTCTTCAATATCAACAGTATAAAAATGAAACCGATCGTCTTTAATAGTTGCTTTTGCTTCCTCAATTTTCTCTCTGTTAATATCAATCCCAATAACCTTTTCCACTTCGTTCATTTTACTAAACCGATCATAAGTAACATGTCCTGAGGCACAACCAATATCAAGAATTCTTAAGTGTTCTTCTCCATCCGATTCATTCAAAATATGTTCAAATACCTTAAAATCAATTTCTTCATAATTTTTTGACTGAAGATGAAGTCGTAATGCTTCATCTTGTTTGGAAGAGGAGTAACTGGACCTTTCTCTCAAGGATTTATTCACCTTTGGCAATCCGTGAATATCCGGAAGTGCAATTTCATCCTTGTTACCGCCGATATCTTTCTGATTAGCTACAGTCTCCTCTTTTTTGGAAAATGATTTATTAATCATGTTTTCAAGGTCGGCAAATCCAAGAATGGCTAATAAATTCCTCAAATACTCATAGACAATATTTGCTTCCCCACGACTGCAAGTGATTCCATCATGAACAATTCGATTTCTTAGATTTACAATGGAGGAGAATTCAAGAGTTCGGAGCAGCCCTAAATCTTTCGAAGTGTGATTAGCCCATTTATCCATAAGTTTACTTTCTCGAAAGAGACCAACTAACTCCCCAAATCCAAAATCTTCCACACCTTTAGTTCCTTTACCAATCTTACGTTCAATTTCAAGAATTTCTCCCCGTTCCCTAAACGATAAGGAGACAATCGCCTGTTGGAAGATTTTTTTAAAAACTATTTCGAAAACAGTACAACTTTCTTTTACAGCAACATCATATTCCCCTGAATCAATCATATTTTGGATAAATCCTAGTTTATCATCTACGATTTTATTAGGTTCATTTTTAGGATACATATGCAATCACTACCTTAGTGTATATAATTTATCTTTTGCATCATAACTGTTTTCGACAAAAACATCTATAATCCTTTAAGCAATTCTCTACTTTCATAAGTGGTTTTTTAGCAATGTATTATTTATCGCTTGAATGTTTCAAACGATTCAGCAATTTTGATCAGTTCTTCCAATGGTATTTCAACCATTCTTCCGTCAACCCAATCTTCTGGATCGGTAGAATAAATGATATCAAATGTTACCCCATCTTCTTCCCAACTTAGAATCTGAACGGCACCGTTTGAGAAGTATAGTCCCCTTTTTCCATCTTCCATTTCAATAAGCGAATCTTCACGGAAATGATTTTTATTTAATAACGAATGGACAGAAACATCCCACTGCTCCACTTCCACCACTTGCTTATTAGATTCATCTAGAGATAGAAAAAAAGTTCGTATTGCTAAATGGGCTGGATCATCTTCATATAAATAATGCACTTCGTCCTGCATGACATCCATTGGACCTAAATATTGTTCTTCATAATGGATATCACTCACTTCAAATGGTAAATATGTGGGGAACTTGATCAATCTGTCAAATTTATCTAACTCCTTCAGATTCTTCAGTTGGGCTTCTGCTACAAAGGAGTGGGGTTGATAAAAATCATTTTCTCCACCATCAGAAACTAACAAAATTAAAAATAGGCCAATTACTATCGCCCCAGTCAAACTAAAACCTACTCTCTTTATCAATGAGTTCGAAGTGGATTTTTGGTGCTCATATACTTCATTAAACTCTCTTAATGATTGTTGTATCAATGATTTACTTGATGATTTTAATGGAGGTTTTGGAAGAGATTTTAGTTTTTCCTCAATTTCTCTAAAATCTTTATTCATAGTCATATCCCCCTAACTTTTCATGTAGTGCTTTTTTTGCCCTGTGGAATGTGGAGCGAACCTTATTTTCTGTCCAACCTAATATGGAAGACGTCTCTGGAACTGATAATTCCTTAATTCCACGTAAGATTAGGACATCCCGAAAAGTTGGTTTCAATGAGTGAATTGCCTCATACAACAATTGATTCTCTTCACCCATAACGAAGGAAAGTTCAGGAGTATCTGTCCTAGTTGATTCACTTTCTTCCTTTGACTTGATCAAAAGAAGTAACTTACGTCTTTTTTGTTTTCTATACTCATCAGTAGCCACATTTCTTGCGATGGTTAATAACCATGTCTTTGGAGAAGCCTCACCAAGGTAAGAATTATAGCCTTTAATCGCCCTTATATAAACCTCTTGGACGAGATCCTCTGCCTCTGTCACTCCAGTACGGTAAATGAAAAATTGATAAATATCATCACTGTATAGCGTAAACCAATCTGTTATTATTTTCTCTCTCGACATAACCTCTCCTCCGATATTCTTTCTCTATGTATTAGACTGTGAATCTTAAAAAATATCGCAGTTGTTTAAAAAAATTTAATATTCTATCGACATAAAGATTTAATACTTTATTAAATCCTGATTTCATAGTCCTGTTTTAAACTCAACAATCTATTCTTTATACCAGCCATCGTATCAGAGTCCAAAAACGGTTTTCCATAAACAAGTGGACTTTTATCATATATCTTCCTTACAGATACTGGAATTCCACTATCTACACTTCCACAATGTTCTACTACGATATTGTTAGGTTGATAAAGAATCATCTCCATCAACTCTTTTGTTTCTTCCGACGGGGAGTTCATAAGCTTAATAATTAATTCGTTATCTGTCATTAACGGAATTTCGTCTCGATTTTCTTTTGTTTTTTCCCAATGCTTTGTTACTGCTTCTGCCAATAATCTGTCCGCAGCGAGCAGAAGAGGAGATAAAAACAACTCATGATCACTTAGAATAAGTTCCATTAAATACTTTCCTGTTTTTTCATCCGTTTGTATTCCTTCTTCTGCACAACAAAGACGATTGATGATATCTTTTGGCCTATACTTGCCTTTCCCTGACATATAAGTATCCCGAAAGAAACTGTCTAAGTGGTCTAACCCAATTACTTTGTCCTTCCCGGTTAATGCCGTTTCCTTATTCAAATATTCCATTATTACTTTATAGTCCAATCCAGCATCTTCAAGAATACTAGTGATGCACTCTGCTTTAATATACTCTTCTGTGAGCTTATGATGGTTATAGCCTAACGTTTTTTCAACGGCGTGGGAAAACGGAAGGTGACCGATATCATGAAGAATAGCAGCTGCACGAATAAGCTTGTCCTCCGGGAAAAACCGAGAAGCAAGCTTCCATACACCTATAGTGTGTTCAAATCTGGAGTGGGTCACCGATGTAATCAGAGAACCAGCTCCATAATGGGCAAGGTGTTTTAATCTCCTCACCGCCTTGGTTTGAAACAAATTTATTTCCCATTTTTCAGGAACAACATTAGGATATAAAGGCTCTTGCAATAGCAATGGTATATTCATTTTTAATCTATTCCTCCATTCCTTTCGATTCAAAAAACAGTTTGCATGAAATCCAAGAATATATATCTTTCCATTGAAGCTTTAAAAAGCAACTATATTATTTCTACTGAATGAGGTTTTTCCTTCATCTTTAATCCACTTCTTTGTGAAAAAAAGAAAAACTGGTTAATAAACCAATGATATAAAGAAATAAGGCAAAATAAGCCGGCAGTAAATGAATAAAATCGGTATATCCGATCAAAAAATGAACACCAATTCCAGTCAAGAAAGCAGGAATACCGCCAATTAAAAACGTCCACCAGACCCATAGATTACCTTGTTGAAATGCCCACAAAGCCAGCATTAAAACTAGTAGACCTACACTGAGTAATGCACTGCCAAAACCGGCACGATCATGGGCAATAACCGGTATGAGATTGTCATTAAATGATTCGATCACTCCCGGAGGCATACATATATATTGTAAATCCGTTGGAACAAACACTGAAGACACTCCAATTGTCGAAATGACAATTCCACCGAGTACAAAGGAAAAACCAAGGATCACAAAAGCAAGCTGGCCTATTAAACTTCTTTTCCAAATAGTGTGATTTCTTCTGTTTTTCGATGAGGGTGTACTACGAATCCCTTTTGTTTTTACATACCCCAGAATATAAAAAGGAGCTAAGACAATCCAAAAAAGAAGATGAAGCCAATCAAAATATCCATATCCAATGAATAAAAAAATTCCGAGAAATCCAATGATTGCTGCAGTATCGGTCGCTTGCTTTGCCCAAAGGAGTCCATGGCGTATCCCATAACGAGCTAAAGCCATGTATACTAAACCACCTGATATCATCGTACCTGCCAAAGTCATCCGGTCATGTGCCATAAAGTAAATAATACGATCATTAAATGCATACAAGGTTTCCCTCGACATACCGAGAAAATATTCATCATAAGGAAGAATGACACTTGTGAGACTTAGGTAAAGAGCAATGATTCCCCCAATAAGGATTGAAAAACCAAATAGGAAATACCACTCCCACCCTTTCTGGATAGCTTTCATGTCCTGCTTTTCTTGGGTCAGTAGATCCACCTGTGCCTCTTTTATTCGTTTCGGCAATCCTGGGCCTGAGAAGACGTATCCTCCTAAAAGCATAACTAAGTCCGCCCCTGCATCCAATAAACAAAGGGCGTCTTCCGGCTCCAAAATTCCCCCTTCCGTAATAATTGTTTTCTTAAACCCTTGATTACGAAGAGTGGTAATGGAAGTTAGATGCTCGTACCTAGCCGTTATAGGAGTAACATTTTTAGATTCCTCTAATACGATTCCAGCACAGGAGTTTCCATCGAGTTGGGATAGATTTATGTCTCCTAGCTTTTCCTGATTAATTCTAAAAAAATATGGTTTCTCTGTTAATTCTTCAAGCAAATTTATGTCTTTTATAGCTTCCACAGGAAAAATAAACATGTCAGCATATTTTTCGAGAACAGTCATGAGTATTATCAGCTCCTGTATATCCCCTGTGAGATGCAGCAGGACTGGCTGATCGACAGATAACTCCTTTAATTTTATTTCCGTTTCCTTAAGATCAATAAGCGCATGATCTGTTGGAAATCCAATGGTTTTATTCTTGAATACTATAGGAGCTTTTTCATCCTTTTTCCGGTTCACTGAAATGGGACCCATTTCTATAAATCCAAATCCTAAGTTAGAAAAAGCCTTTGTCCCCGATAATAAAGGGTCTAACTTCCCTGAAAGCCCAATGGAGTTATCCATTGAGGAACCATGAATTTCTTTCTTTAATAAAGGAGATGATTCTTCCCTTCCTAAGAAGTTAATAAATTGCTTTCCCCCTGGGAAAGAGGCAATCCGATTCATCCCCCGATGGATAAACTCCCTTGAGATCCTTGATGGGAGCTTTTTTAAAACAGGATTAAATAAAAGATGATAAGACCAATCAGGCATTCCAATCCCTCGCTCAGCTTTGATGTAATAGAGTTCTCTTACAATTATTTGCTTATTACCAATTATCTCTGGAGATCATTTTACAAGTAATGCTATAATTATTATCATAACAAAACTGATACTTAGTTTCATAGAAAAGTAAAGTAGGTGATCATATGCCCTTGTATTGGCAGGTTTTTACCTTTCTACTCATCCTTTCCCTTCTGTATTTGCTCCCATGCTGCAGTCAGGATCAAACAACGAAAAATTAAAAAGGTGGTTTTCCCTTTAATATACAAAGCATTTTAAATCAGACTTCCCCTTTCTTCTCTTCTTTTACTCCAAACAGAATAGTGCTTCTCATAACGGGAGGTACAAACTTCAAAGTCCATATTATAGAATTTAATTGCAGACAATTGATGGTTAATGGACGAATCGGAAAATATAGTAATTGCCAATTTACAACTACTTGTAAGTTCTCTAGCCTGCTCATACATTTTTTGTAACTCCTTTTGATTAATTTGATACAACTCCATGTGATTACGATTTTTTTCTGTAGTATAGTCCTTCCACAGATTTATGACTTCCTTATCTTTAACGACATATATTGCTATCATCAAAAGTGCATCTTCTAACATATTTTCCAGTGTGGGGATCCAAATGACTTCCCTTTCTGCTGTTTCAAGAGATTTCAGAATCCAAGCAGGTCTGCTGTTTTCCGATAAATAAAGAACATGGGATATGCCATAAATTCCCTGATGATACGGGTGAGCATTTCCCACTAAGATTTGAGCTGTAGATGTACCCATTGCTTATTCACCTCTTTTAGTTAAATATTTTTATTTGAAATTTCATAATCAAATCAGATCGCAATTTATTATAATATTCTTCCGATACGAACCCTTTTGCCCCGCGAAGAATTTCTCTGGCATAATGATGAGGCGGAGCCATTTCCTCCCCCTTTTCTATTACAAAAAAAGTAATAACATTTTCATATCTTTTTCCTTCTACTAAAATATCTATTACAGCAGGTCGATAAATACCTGTGTCCACACCTTCCCGCCCATACAAATATGAAAGTGCCTCCCCTTGAATTTCATAGACCTTTCCTTCGACCCTATCTCCCTTTACTTCCATCATATCTGCTCTTCCACCATCAAAGGTACGGCGGGTAAATCCCAAAGAATACCCATCCGCTTTCCCACAACCTATGACTTTAGAAAAATATGATGAAACCCCTGATTCCACAAATCTTTCATCATCCATACATGATCCATAAGCAAAATATAGGAACTCATTCCTCCCATCTAAAATCCGGTGCCATCTCCAGTCACCAAATTTCAGTTCCCATAATCCAATTGTTTGAACTTGTTTATACACATAAAGATACGCCTCTACCTGACCTGCATCAGTAAATATACTTCGTTCGATCCGATGATAATGATTATCTTGATCATCTCCCCTATATCCTTCGAGAGAATCAAGTTTCTTTAATTGTTCCATCGTTACTTCATAAATTTCACCGTACACTCTATTATCACTGCACTCCATCATCGCTGGAAAACCAAATCCTGTATCATACAAGACTCCATTTGTCCAAGCCTGCTTTGAAAAACAAGTAGCATCATCCAATAAAAAATGGTTTGTTTCACCTTTTCGAAGTGTTCCATACACAAATACCTTTCTTTTTTCCATACAAGCACCTCCACTGACTTTATATATAAAGTCTAAACTATTGCACTGACATTCACTGACAACCATTTCATGGTTACATTAAGAAAGCCGCAAGCACCTATGAACACTTCCGAAGTACATCTCATCAAGTAGCAATGAAGTTATACATCATGCTTTTAGATACCAATACTTATGAATTATTGTTGCAAAAAGAAAAAAGAGGCTGGGACATTAAAATGGACCCTGTAGAATAGACAGTTTAAAAAAAGAGGATTGTTCTTGATTTTTTTGCTGACTCTGTTTTGCAGGGTCTTTTTTTTGTTATATTTTAATTATTGGAACAGGGGAGGATGCAATATGGGGAAAAACAAATTTTCAGAAGAACAACAAAAACAACTAAGGTCCAATCCTTTCATCGAGAAAGTGAGTGAAACCACTATTTCTTACACAAAAGAATTTAAAGAACGTTTTTATCAGGAATACCAAACTGGAAAAGGACCATCAGCTATACTGCGTGATATGGGAATTGATCCGACTTTTTTAGGTCAAAGAAGAAAGAGCAGTCTGGTTCAAAGAATTAAGGATTATGCAGCGCGATTAGATGGCTATCAAGATCTGAGAGGTAAAAGTTCTGGTCGTCTTTCCACTAAAGAATTATTTGATACCGACCGAATAAAACGGTTAGAACATCAAATAAGGTACCTAAAACAAGAGAATGAATTTCTAAAAAAAACAGAATTTCTAGACAGACAGGCAGAATGGAAGGAAAAACAGAAGCAACGCCAGAAGAAAAATTCAGACACATCGAAGAAATGACATTGCGAGATAATAATGAGCTTAATATCTATTGGCTTTGTGAAATGGCAGGCGTTTCTAGAAGTGGCTATTACAACTGGCTGAAGTCCGCAGAGAAACGCAGAGATAAAGATGAGGAGGATAAAAAGTATTTTGAATTAATATTGGAAGCATATCGTTTTCGCGGATACGAGAAAGGCAGACGCGGCATATATATGCGTCTTTTGCATATGGGCATAAGGATGAACCAAAAGAAAATCAGTCGCCTAATGAAAAAATTCAATTTGTTTTGTCCAATCCGAAAGGCAAATCCATACAGAAGAATGGCTAAAGCATTAAAGACAGATACCGTATCAGAAAATTTAGTAAATCGAGAATTTGAGAAGCATGGTGCCGGAAAAATTCTCCTTACAGATATAACATATCTTTATTACAATAATGGCTGTAAGGCATATCTCTCTGTCATAAAGGATGGCTACACGAAACAAGTGTTGGCATACGTTCCAAGTGAATCTCTTGAAGTCGATTTTGTATTAGAAACAATCAAAATCCTACTAGAAACGCACGGTAACAGAATAGAGACTGATGCCATCATCCATTCTGATCAAGGATGTCACTATACAAGCATCTCTTTCCGGCAACTGTTAAAAGATAAGGAACTTAGGCAATCCATGTCTCGACGTGGTAACTGCTGGGACAACGCACCGCAGGAATCTTTTTTCGGGCATATGAAGGATGAAATCAATTTGAAAAACTGCCGTTGTTTTGCGGAGCTTTGCCAGGAGGTTGATAACTACATGGATTATTACAATAATGATCGGTATCAATGGAAACTAGCAAAGCTCTCTCCTAATCAATATGCAGAATATTTAAAAACAGGCGAATACCCACTTAAAATATAACAGAGTCATCACCAATGATGTCAGTGACCGATCCATCATTCACACTACACCGGATTTCGAATAATTCCTTCTTCAAACGCAGCTCGTAGCGATTGCACAGTACCGGCAACCACTCATCTTTAATTAGGGACTGCGGAATACATTCGGGATCCATCAGATCTTGAAAATACACAGCATAGGATAAATCATCAAAATCATACTTTAGAATCCATTTTAGTATATAGAAAAGGTAAGGGATGTCCGTAACAAAGGTAACAGGTTCCAACATCTGTTCATAAAACCACTGCCATTGTGAATCATCCAATTGGTTACAATACCTCCGGACGTAACACGGAACACCTTCCCCTAGCATAAATACTTGAAAGCTATCAATGGACTTTATAAAACATCTATTCATATATACATATAAGATACGGATAAAATTTAAGAACCAGTAACTTTCTGAGGCAGAAGAGTTACTGGTTCTTTTGTCGTATCTTCTCCTTACCGGAAGAATACGATATTAATTATCAAAATTTAAGACCTTTTTTTTAAAGTGTCCTTGACATAGGTACCACTTTACATAACTAAAGTGTTTAATTGAAAATCCGAACAATACACAACGATAGCGAAGGAAATATACGTAGACTCCTGCGGGATTAAAGGCAAGGGTGAGACCCCACAGTGCGTATGCACGAGTTATCATGAACGAAACTAGCTCCTCACTCGTAAATTCGTAGATTAATTTGGTAAGAATGTTTATTAAGAAAAAAAACAAAAACCAAATCAGTGCTACATTACGGAAGGAGCTAGTTATTATGAAGGATACCATTAAATATGTAGGTTTAGACGTATCAAAAGAAAAAATTGCAGTAGCTATTGCAGAAGAGGGTCGTGAAGTGCCTAGATACTACGGAATGATTCCTCATACACCAGAAGCAATAAAGAAATTAGTAAAAAAGCTTGGCGATGTTAAAACTTTACGAGTGTGTTATGAAGCTGGCCCAACGGGCTACCCACTGTATAGACAGTTGCTCTCTTTAGAAGTTCATTGTGATGTGATAGCTCCTTCATTAATACCTAAAAGACCAGGTGAACGTATTAAAACAGATCGTAGGGATTCTATCCGACTTGCTCAGTTGTATCGAGCAGGAGAATTAACTCCAATTTATGTCCCTACTCCAGAAGATGAGGCATTACGTGATTTAGTTAGAGCTCGTGAAGATGCAAAAGAAGACGAACTTAGAACCAAGCACCGCTTAACAAAATTTTTATTACGTAACAATATCAAACCACCAGCAGGGGTTAAGAAGTGGACCAAAAAGTATCGTGAATGGCTCAATGTTATGAAATTTGAGAGTTCAGCTTTACGAATAGTTTTTCAAGAGTATTATCATCAATTACATGAGTTAGAACAACGGATTAAGAGATATGATGAAGAAATTAAATTACAAGCTACCGAAGGTGTGCATGCCCCAATGATTCAAGCCTTGCAAAGTTTAAGAGGTGTCGCACTTATAACAGCGACAAGTCTTGTAGCTGAAATTGGTTCTTTCAAGCGGTTCTCAACGCCAAGGCACTTGATGTCCTATGTGGGATTAATTCCAAGTGAACATTCTAGTGGTGAGAGAAGGATACAGGGAGAAATTACGAAAACAGGAAATCGCCATGTTCGACGGTTATTAATCGAGTCTGCCTGGAGTTATCGCTATCAACCTGCTGTCAAAGGAGAATTAAAGAAGCGACTAAATGGATTATCTCCAACCATTCAAGGAATCTCTTGGAAAGCACAAAATCGACTTCACAAAAAATATTTTCGATTACTATCCAAAGGAAAAGAAAGTGGCAAAGCAATAACGGCCGTAGCTAGGGAGTTAGCAGGTTTTGTTTGGGCAATTACACAAGAGTTAGATGATATTCCAAGGGTTTGATATTACTAACGTTTAACCGAATATATATTGATTTTAAAATAGATAGATGAGAATAGGGCTCGAAGGCAAAGAGTAAAACCGGAAAGGAAGATCCACGTGCCTCCTCTGTGCTATACCTTGAGTGGTTAGGTTAACGCACGTCTCGAGTTAGTGGAAAAGTCCTTTATACGGAAAGAAATTATGTGAAAACCCACGAATATCAGGATGCTAACCGCAGTAGAGTTTTTGCCTTCGTGCCGTGTTCTTAACATCTATTCAAATAAATATTAAGGAGGCATGATGTATAATCCCCCCTTTAGCTTATTCTAGTGTCTCACACTTAGAATGGCAGTCAAGGAGAGCACTTGACAACCATTCTAAGTGTGAGGTTGAAGTACTAAGCTAAAGAAGCGAAAAAATAAATGGGCACACACAATAAAGTGAAAGGAGCCAAAAACAGCTCCTCTTCTTAAAAGTACCCCAAAATAGTCTCGCTACTAATTTAGATGGGGGGCCTTGACAGTTTCGTTCATATCAG